>JALZHR010000525.1 GCA_030860665.1 Acidobacteriota bacterium | reverse complement strand
CGGCGGCGCAGGAAGGCATCGTCGCGGGCGGCGGCGTCGCTCTGCTGCGAGCGACGAAAGAGCTGGATTCGATTGAATCGGACGACCGCGACATTCTGACGGGCGTGAAAATCGTCCGGCGCGCGATGGAAGAACCGCTCCGGCGCATCGCCCGCAACGCCGGAATCGACGGCGCAATCGTCGTCGAGAAAGTTCTGGCTGCGGAAGGCGGCTACGGTTTCAATGCCGCAAACGGCAAATACGAAGACTTGCTGGCGGCGGGCATTATCGACCCGGCGAAAGTCGTCCGCACGGCTTTGCAGAACGCCGCCTCGATTGCCGGATTGATGCTGACGACGGACGCGACCATTACGGACGCGCCGGAGAAAAAGAAAGCCGGCGGCGCGGGAATGCACGGCGGCGAAGATTACGAATAAACGCGGGCAGCGTTGATGTAGAACAAAAACGCCTGTCGCGATGAACGGATGAATGCAATGAATTAATACAAAGAATCAGGTTTCGAGCCTGATTCTTTGGTTTTTGAGCCTGATTTTCAAATCTCGAACCCGAACGATTAGACTCTAAACCTAATCGTTTAGCCTTTTGAGCTGAACGGATGAGGTTTTGACCTACTGGCACGGCGTTTGACTCTGAAGCGCGCGGCTTCTGCGAAAGTCGCTGCTGCGGAAAAGGTCAATTGTCCCGCGTTGTGTCCGAAAGCGAACAGGCTTTGCGGGAAATTTGTTGATAAGATAAAGGGACTAACCGGCGAGCGGATAAAAAGGTTCAGACCGCCGAATTGTTTTCCTGTCTTTTGTTACTTTGAAAATGTTAGAATGTTTCCTGGGCATAAATTGCCGTCCACACGGCATCTAAAGTTTCAGGAGCAGTAAGAGAAATTTATGACAGATTTAGAAGCCTATAAAGATAAATTCAGCGACAGCGGCAGACGCGTTCTGGACGGCGCAATGAACGAATCCAGACGACGCGACCAGAATTATATTTCTATCGAACATATTCTGCACGCGCTGGCTGACGAGGAAGCCGAGCTTTTTAATTCGACGATGCGAGATTTGTCGATTGACCCGCGCACGGTTCGGCTTTTACTGGAAAAACGCCTTGAGAATACCCGCGCTCACACGGGCAAAGGCTTTCGTATTGCGCCTGAAACGACCGAACTTTTTAAACGCTCGATGGAGCGCGCGAAAATGCAGGGTCGCCGCGTGATTGACGGAAGCGATATTTTCTACGTCGTCTCGACTGACGAGCGCAGTCTTTTAAACGACATTTTGCAAAACCTGGGCGTGCCCGCCGACGAAGTCGCGCAGACGGCGCGCCTGCGCATCAAGACGCGCGAGCAGGAAGAAGAACGCACGCGCAGGAAATACGAATTGCCGTCATATCTGAAACATTTCGGCGTGAGTTTGAATAAACTCGCCCGCCAGGACAAGATTCCGCCGACCATCGGGCGCGAAATGGAAATCCGCCAGATGCTGGAAATCCTTTCGCACCGCGAGCGGTCGAACTCGCCGATGCTGGTGGGCGAGCCGGGCGTCGGCAAAACCGCCGTCGTCGAAGGCTTGGCGCGGCTCATCGAGCTCGAACCGGAAAAAGTTCCCGAACGCCTGCGCAACGCGCACATCGTACAGCTTCAGATGGGCGGCTTGGTCGCCGGAACGATGCTGCGCGGTATGTTTGAAGAACGAATCAAGGGCATCATCGACGAAGTCAAAGAGCGTCCCGACCTGATTCTTTTCATCGACGAAGCGCACACGATTATCGGCGCGGGCGCGGCGCTCGGAACTTCCAGCGATGCGGCGAATATGTTCAAATCCGCTCTGGCGCGCGGCGAAATGCGCATTATCGGCGCGACGACGATAACCGAATACAAGGAATACATCGGCGAGGACGAAGCCTTGGCGCGCCGTTTCCGCCTGGTCAAAGTCGATGAGCCGACCTTGAGCGAAACCAAGGAAATTCTGCTCGGCTTGCGTCCGCGGCTGGAGAAAAATTACTCGGTGACGATTTCCGACGAAGCCATCAACACGGCTCTGGAAATGGCTCCGAAATATATCCGCAACCTGCACTTGCCCGATAAGGCGATCGGCTGGCTCGACACGGCTTCCGTAAAAGTCGAAATCAACGAGCCGACCTCAGCGGTCGTCAAAGCCGAGCATATTATCGACGTCATCTCGCAGGAATCGCGCATTCCGAAAGATATGATTTTCCGCGACACGACCGACCGTTTTTCACATATGGAAGACATTCTCGGCAATCGCGTCATCGGTCAGAAAGAGGCGGTCAAAGCGGTTGCGCAGCGATTGCGGCTCAATAAAGGACCTTTGAAAGAAAATCATTATAAACCCGACGGCGTTCTATTGTTTTTAGGACCGACCGGCGTCGGCAAAACCGAATTGGCGAAAGCGGTCGCTGAGTTTATGTTCGGGGACGAAAACAAAATGGTGCGCATCGATATGAGCGAATACGGCGAAGGCACGGTCGGCATCGAAAAGCTCATCGGTATGCCGCGCGGCATCGTCGGCTCGGAGCGCGGCGGAATTTTGACCGAGCAATTGCGGGAAAATCCGTATACGGTTCTGCTTTTGGACGAAGTCGAAAAAGCTAATCCGCATCTGATGAATATTTTCCTGCAAGCCTTTGACGAAGGTTGGTTGACGGACGGGCGCGGAAAGAAAGTTTATCTTTCGGACGCCATCGTCATTATGACTTCCAACCTCGGCTCGGAAAACTTTAAGAAATACGAAAAACCGCTCGGTTTCGGACAGAAAACTCTGGGCGACGTGCGCGAAATCAAAAACTCGGTGATGAAAGCCGCCGAGCAGCGTTTCTCGCCGGAATTCCGCAACCGCATCGACGAAATCGTCGTCTTTTCGCCGCTGACGATGGACGAAGTGCGCGATATCGCTCGCCTTTATCTCGGCAAATTAAAACGCCAGATGGAACGGCAGGGCAAAATCGTCGAAATCTCCGAAGACGCGTTGAACGTGCTGACCGAAAAAGGCTACAGCCCGGCTTACGGCGCGCGTTTTCTGAAACGCTATATCGACGAGAAAGTGAAGCTTCCGATTACCAACGACTGGAAGATGTCCACACGCTTTAAGGTCGATGTCGAGGACGGCGAAATCGTCGTCCGGGCGGCTGACGCTTTCAGCTTAAACTAAATACAAAATCGAATCGATTATTTGACCAAAGCCGTCGAGTTCACGCTCGACGGCTTTTTCTAAAGGGTAAAGGCTAAGGGCGAAAGGCGAAAGATTGAGGAAGGATGATTTTCTTTCCTTTCGCCTTAGCCTTTACCCTTTAGAAACTCGTCCGATTTTTGAAACTGTTGTAGAATAACTTTCGTTTTAATATAAAAGCGCAAAATTCCCAAAAGCTTGCGCTTGAAAATGCGGGGTAAAAACCGTGACTGACATTACTTTGCTAATCACTTTTCTATTAATCGGCGGCGTCGGATTTCTTTTTCTGCTGGTTTCACTTATCATCGGCGATATTTTCGACGCGCTCGGGCTGGATTTAAGCTTCGACACGAGCCACGATTTCGGTATTTTCGACAGCCGCGTTATCAGCGTTTTTCTGGTCTCTTTCGGCGGCTTCGGCGCAATCGCCGTGCAGATAGGCTTCGGCGCGGTTATCGGCTCGCTGTTCGGTTTGCTCGGCGGCGTCATCTTCGGCGCGGTCGTCTTTTTCTTCGGCAGATTTCTTTACAATCAACAATCTACCAGCTCCGTCAGCGCGGAAGCTTTAATCGGACGGCGGGCGCAGGTTACAGTCAATATCAAGCCCGACCAGCTCGGACAGATTTCCTGCCGCATCGGCGAGGAAAGAGTCGAAAAACTGGCGCGCGCCGTCGGCGGCGAAGAAATAAAAGCCGGTCAGCTTGTCCGTATCGAATCAATCGGCAGCGATTCGGTCATCGTCAGCGTCGAGCGCGACGGCGGCGAGGGCTTTTCGCTTTTTTCCGAAAGGGCTTGAAACAAACTGGTTTTCAGATTAAAATTTGCACGACTCAAAATCAAAATATATATTTTTGGTTTCCTTATCGCCCGGGTTTCGTTTGTTCGGCTCATTTGTGTATCAATGTTAATGTTTGCCTGTCTATCCGCAAGCATAAGTAAAGTGAGGTAAAAATGTTTGAATCTTCTCTGCTTTTAGTCGTCGGCGTAGTCGTCGCCGTCGTCGTTGCTCTGCTCATCGTTTTGATGCTTTTGAGCAAGAATTATATCAAGGTTTCGCCGAACCGCGCGGCAATCATTTCCGGTCGCCGTCGCAAATTGGCTGACGGCTCGACCGTCGGCTATCGTCAGGTGCGCGGCGCTGCAACGCTCGTCATCCCGTTTTTGGAAAAGGTCGAATATCTCGATTTAAACGTGATAACCGTGCCGCTCGCCACTTCGCGCGCTTACACCGTGCAGGGCGTTCCCGTTTCGGTCAAAGCCGTCGCCAACGTCAAAATCAAAGGCGACGACGAATCTATGCGCGCTGCCGCCGAGCGTTTTCTCGGAATGCCGCAGGAAGAATTTCACCGGCTGATTTTCCAGACTTTGGAAGGTCACCTGCGCGCCATTTTAGGCACTTTGACGGTCGAGGAAATCAACAACGACCGTCAGAGCTTCGCGCAGAAGCTGACCACGGAAGCGGCGGGCGATTTGGAAAAAATGGGCATCGGGCTTGATGCGCTGACGATTCAGGAAATCTCGGACGAGGAAGGCTATCTCGACGCTTTAGGCAAACGCCGCACGGCGGAAGTCAAACGCGACGCCGAAATCGGTCAGGCGGAAGCCAACCGCGACTCGAAAATCAAAGCCTCGCTCGCTTTGCAGGAAGGCGAAAAAGTGCGGCTCGAAACCGAGGCGAACATCGCGCAGTCGAACCGCGAAACCGAAATTCAAAAAGCGCAGGTCGCCGCCGAAATTCAGAAGGAACGCGCCAAAGCCAATCAAGCCGGACCTTTAGCCGAGGCGAAAGCCAAGCAGGAAGTTATCGCCGAAGAAGTGCGGCAGGAAAAAATCCGCACGCAGGAGCTTATAGCCGTGCAGGAACAGGAAGTTCTGCGCAAGGAAAAAGAGCTTGAAGCGACGGTCGTCAAGCAAGCCGAAGCCGAGCGCCGAGCCGCCGTCCTGCGCGCGCAGGGCGAGCAGGAAGCCGCCATTTTAGCAGCCGAAGGTCGCAAGCAGGCGCAAATCGCGCAAGCCGAAGCCGAAGCGCAGAAATTGCAGAAAGAAGGTCAGGGACGCGCGACGGCAATCGAAGCCGAAGGTCGCGCCGAAGCCGAAAGAATCCGCGCGCTCGGTTTAGCCGAAGCCGAAAAACTACAGGCGCAGGGCTTAGCCGAAGCGAAAGCCATCGAAGCGCAGGGACTTGCGGAAGCGACGGCAATCAAGGAAAAAGCCGCCGCGTGGCGCGAATTTAACGACGCCGCCCGCCTGCAAACGGTTCTCGAGAAACTGCCTTCGATTATCGAAGCGTCCGCGCCGGTCTTTCAGGCGGTCGCCGAGCCGCTCGGCAAAATCGACAAGGTCGTGATGATTGACCAGGGCGGCGGAAACGGGAACGGCAACGGAAACGGGCATTCGAGCGGCATCAATCGTTTCGCGCAGACCGCGCCGACGATGATTTTCTCGCTGCTCCAGCAGCTTCAGGCGCTCGGACTGAACGTGCCCGAAG
>JALZHR010000510.1 GCA_030860665.1 Acidobacteriota bacterium | reverse complement strand
GGGTTAAACCCCGCAAATTCGTCCCTGTTCAAGTTTTCGTAATTCATAATAGTTTTTCCTTATTCTTCAAAATTAGTCTCGCCGCCCGGAAAAAAGTATTGATAAATTATGTCGGCGGGTCTATAATCATCGCACCTCTAATTTTCAATTATTAGTTCCCGGGGCAGTCATTAATAAGGAACATCCAGACCCCATTTTTTAAAAAAATCACCGCAAAAAAATCTCGTCGCGCTCTTTGACAGGATTTTGCCGCCGCCGCTAAAAAAAATTCGCTAAAATCCAAAGATTTTTTTTTAAAAGGTCTTTTTTTCTATCTGTACCATCAAGCGCGGTTCATTTGAAAATTTAGCTCCGAACACAGAGATTTTTCGCAATAATATGTGTTTTTTTAATTTGCAACAGCCTTTAAGAGGTCTTTGCTTAGGAGGTAAATAAAATGAAAAATGAATGTATCGATATGGCGCAGGTTGAAAAAAAGGCTTCCGAAGCTATCGGCAGCGAAAATCAGGCGAATCAGTCTTCCGACTTCAGCGAATCGAAAGATGAATCCGACCATGAAGAAGTGCTTGCCACAGTCTGCGGATTCAGTCCGTATTTTTCGACTTTGGTAGACAATAAGGATGATGTTGAGGATTTGACTTTGGACGTTTATCGCAACATCCTCCAGCATATACAGGCTCATCCTAACTGGCGGCAAGAGATTGAAAACTTTGGCGCATACATTATGCAGATTGCCCGGAACCGGGTAAAAGGCAACTGGCGCAAGTATCAATCGAATCTGCACGACAGCATAGATGATAACGCGGACGATAAACGCCCGCGCGATCTTTCAGATAATCTGGCAGGCGTTAAGGAGATTGACAGGAAGCTGATGCTGGAGAAGCAGAGGCAGCTGTTAAATTTCATATTAAGCCGTCTTTCGTCCTACGAAAGATACTTGATCGTAATGAACAAGATTGAACGATATACTACGAAAGAAATAGCCGCCGAACTCGGAACAGATTATCGGATAGTGCAATCGGACGTTAACTCGGCTTGGACGAAGTTTAAATACCATGCCAAGACGATGGTTAACAAGAAACAGATTCTGGACATTCTGACTTAGAAAAACAATGAACGCATCGAAATTTCAAAACTCGCTCCCACATTATTATAAACACTTCGTAAAGTTGAAGCGTTTAAGTAAATTTTTCTCTACGGCTGGCATCGAAGCCCGTATCGCTGATGCCGATGCCGTATTTATACTACGCCGGGCGGCGAACAGTCATAATAATTTGCATCATACGTTGCTTCAGTAACAGAGAAAGCCAACGGGGCTTTTCTCTGTTACTGAAGCTTTTTTGTTGTTACTGTCTGTCAGCAGACAGTTTTTTGTTTTGAAAATTTAGGAGGGAATATGGGATTCAACATTACAAATGCAGTGGCGGAACTATTGCTCGACAACGATGAGGGTTTACCGACCCGCCTGCGCAGGCAGGAAGAAAATCTTAAAAAGAAAAAGTGTATAAATACGGAAATAGGCAAATGGCTCGAAGATTTTGAATTGCCGTTTCTAATCGATATTTTCAACTCGCCCGACGAATATTTCGGCAGAAAATTTACGGAGATGAAAGATTTCGCCTTAGAGCAGCGGAAAGCATTGCTAAAAGAAATCGAGGAGCACGCTAAGATTTGCGAGCATTGCAGGTTGAAAATATCATATGATCTGGAATGGGATAGAGAGGTCGAGGCGGCTATCTTTAACCATCGCCGGACTTTGAAAAAATCTCTCGGCAGGGGACGCCGGAGAGTCTTGAAAAATGAAAGATGACGGCGAAAAAAAAGTTTGTTTGATAAAGAATGAGGTGAAATGTTACACCGGAACATTTCACCTCATAAGAAACGCCGATAGATAATTTCACGAGCGAGGCGAAAGATAATCTTTCCCCGTTTATTTTACGACGGCTCAAGCGATTTTATTTTTTTCATCACTTCATCCAAACCAATCCCTTTCAAATCTTCATTCGCGGCGCAGATTTCCATCAATAGTTTATCCTGCGCGTTTCCTTTGCGTTTGGCGACCGCGTAGGGCAAGTCCTCGCGAAAGGTCACCATTGAATATTTCGAGAAATAATCGGGAAAAGTTTGTTCGAGGCGCGTTTCAAGCTCGCGTTTGCGGACGAAAACCGGGTCGGCGACGGCGTCGCGCATCTCGTAGAAATTTTCTTCCGCCATATCGGCAATCGCGTCGGTGTTTTCCTTTCTCAGTTTGCCGTATTCCTCGAAAATCGTTTCCCAACAGTCCGTTCCGTGTTTTTCGATTAAGGAATCAAGGACGCGGCAGTCTTCAAAGGCGCAATTCATTCCCTGACCGTAAAACGGCACGACCGCATGCGCCGAATCGCCGAGCAAAAGCGATTTTCCGCCGACGTTCCACGGAAAACACTTGACCGTGCCGAGATTTCCGATTGGATTGGCGAAAAAATCTTCGGTCAAGGTCGGCATCAGCGGAATCGCATCGGCAAAATTCGTCCGGAAAAAATCGAGCAAAGATTTTTCGTCCCTTAGCTGCGCGAAGCTGTTTTCGCCCTCGTGCGCGAGAAAAAGCGTGCAGGTGAAGCTGCCGTCGAAATTAGGCAGTGCAATCATCATAAACGCCCGCCGCGCCCAGATGTGCAGCGCGTTTTTCTCCATCAGAAAATTGTCTGAACCGCCTGCCGTAGCGGGCGGTTGAAGATTAGCCGATGAAGCATCGTTTGCATTTAAGGCTCTACTTTCTGTATTTGAACCGGCTTCAGTTTCGTTAGAGTCTAAAGCAGACCGCGTTAAACCGCCCGCTACCGCAGACGGTTCTGACGCGGATGGAATGTGCAGTTCCTTGTAGCCGTGTTCGAGAAAGCGCTGCGAGAAATTAAAACGCGGAACGCCGCCGTCGAGCATCGCGCGGCGAACCGCCGAGCCTGCGCCGTCGGTCGCGATTAAAGTGTCGGCTTTGATTGATTTTTTATCGCCGGTTTCCGCGTTTTCAATCAACGCCTCGCCCGTCCGGCAATCGAAATCGACGCATTTTTCGTTGAAATGAAAGCGGACGCCCCGGTATTTTTCCGCTTCGTTTATCAAAGCGACGTTCAGACCGGCGCGCGAAACCGAGTTGATATATTCGCCCGCTCGCCCGCTGTAGCGCAAAAGCTTCGTCTGCCCGTCAATCGCGTGCACCATTCGTCCGAGCATCGGGACGGCTTCCGCCAGCATATATTCGTCCATCCCGATTTCGCGCAGCGCGGCGATTCCGCGGTCGGACAGTGCGAGATTTATCGAGCGACCCGCGGACATCCGAACTTTTCGCATATCGGCGCGCGCTTCGTAAACGTCCGTTTCGATGCCGCGTTTGGCGAGATAAATAGCGAGCAGCGAGCCGGAAAGTCCCGCGCCGATAATGATTACTCTTTTATTTTTCATAATCAATCTCATTTATTGTAATGACTTATCGCGCTCTTAGCCAGATTCGCCGCCGGGCGAATTTTGGCAAATCGAAAATGCGGTCTTCTCCGCCGCGCTGCTTTGTCCTGCCTTTCGCGTAGATTCCGTCTTTGTAATTGAAGACTGCAAAAGTCTCTTTAACGAATTTATAAACACAGGAGTCATAAATATGGAAGTAAACGTTCAAATGGCGGTTTTAGAAGACGGCGAATCCGGACGGATGCCCTCGTTCCCGCTGCTCGGCTTTTATCCGGGCGCGATTCAAAAAAAAGTCAAAAAAGGAGATTACTGGACGGAAGCGATTGACGATAAAAGCGTTCTGCCCGTCGCTCATCTGATGGAGCGAGCCTACCGGCTGAACCGGCTCGTGATATTTAAAAAACCGGACGAATTGACGCAGAGAATGCTGAACGCCTTCCGGCAAAGAATCCGGATGCACGCCAGCATTTCGGTGGCGATAAATACCGGAGCAAGCAGCAGCGGAAGATTATGGCAGGGACATTATCGCTTCGGCTTTTTCATCGAGCAGATGCGCCCCAATCAATCCGACGCCGACGGCAACCGCTGGGAGCAGATGCAATTAAAAATCATCGACCAGACCGAAAAAATCGAGATGCCGGAATAAAAGCCGGATAAAATAATAACGGAAAATGGAAAATGGAAAATGCAGGAAGTGATTTCGTTTTCCATTTTCCATTTTCCGTTCTCCGTTCATTTTACGACAGGCAGATTTTCAACGTTTCGACGAATTTATAAACATCCGTAAATGTATTGTAAAGCGGCACGGGCGCGACTCTGATAACGTCCGGCTCGCGCCAGTCGGCGACGACGCCCCGTTCGGAAATCGCTCTGAAAAGATTTTTGTCGGAATTTTTGACGCGAATCGAAAGCTGGCAGCCGCGCCGGTTCGGGTCGGCGGGCGTGATGACGGAAATGCGCTCGTCTTTTATCTCGCCGAGCAGAAATTCGTGATATGCGGTCTGTC
>JALZHR010000471.1 GCA_030860665.1 Acidobacteriota bacterium | reverse complement strand
GCCTTAACGATGGCGTCCTGCGAAAGCTGCATCTGCTCGTAATCAATTTTGATTTCGCCGAATTTGGCGGCTAAGCGGTCTTTGGCGGCTTTTTTCTCCCCCGGCGGCATTTTCCTGTCGCCTTTTTTCGCGTCGCGCTCGATGCGGTCAAGCTCGACCGAGCGTCTTTTAACGTCCGTGTCGCGCAAATCGACATCGCCGGTCGCGGGCGGCGGCGTGTTGCCCTGCGCGAAAACGCCCGACCCAATCGCCGCCGAAAATATGAAAGCGATTAAAAAGACTGCCTGTTTCATTTTTTTATCTCCTGCCGATTTATTAATCTTTAATGTTTGCCGGTATTTTGTTCTTTCAACTGACGCCCGCTTTATGAATTGCCGCCGGCTTTATGAAAATTGCCGCCGGTTTTATGAATTGCCACTAGCTTTAGCTAGTGGAAAAGAATGGCAAAAGGCGAGCGGCTTTAGCCGAATTAAAGAAAAAACAATCTTCCTTTCCGCTTTAGCGGAAATTAGGCTAAAGCCAAAAGGAATGTAGAAAAATAAAATTCGGCTAAAGCCTTCTGTTTAACCCTAATCTGTCCACTAGCTGAAGCTAGTGGCAATTCATAAAGCCGTCTACTAGCTGAAGCCAGCGGCAATTCATAAAACCGGCGGCAATTTTCATAAAGTCGGAAACAACTCGTCAAATATCAATCGAATCCGGCTGAATTTCAACGTAAATTAAAACTGCCCGCTTCGGTCACGCCTTTGTTCTGCGTAACGGTCAAAACGCGGTTCGGAATTATGCCGCCGGTAATCGTTTCGGTTTTGCCGTCGCTCCAGCGAACCTCGAGTGACTGAATCGCTTCGCCGCCGCCAAGCCCGAAATGAAGCCGGAAATCGTTTTGCGAAAGATAGCTCGCGCCCGCCTGTACTTCCTGTATCATCTGGCGTTTGTCGGTTTTCAGAGTAATTCGAGCGCCGATTGCGTCCTTGTTTTTTCCGCTCTGGACGAGCCTGAAAATGACTTTCTGATTTTTGTTTTCGGTCGTGTTGAGCAGAACGGTCGGCGGCTCGCCCAGATTGGTCACCACCACGTCAATCAAGCCGTCGTTGTTCAAATCGCCGAAAGCCGCGCCGCGCCGGGATTTTAAAGGGATTTCGCGCAAGCCGGAATTTTCGGTCACGTCGTCGAATTTTCCGTCGCCCGCGTTCCGGTGCAGCAGAAAGTGCTGGCGAAAGCCAGGCGTTTTATCGTTTTTGACCATTTCCATCTGCGGGTAAACGTGACCGTTGACAACGAGAAGGTCGAGCCAGCCGTCGTTGTCGAAATCGGTGAAAGCCGTGCCCCAGCCGACGAAAGGCTTTGAAGGCTGCGCCAGCTTCGTTTCGGCGGAAACGTCCAGAAAGCCCTTATCGCCCAGATTCCGGTAAAGCGTGTTCTGCTCGCTCTCGAAATTGGTCACGAAAACGTCCAGTTTCCCGTCGTTGTCGTAGTCGCTGAAAGCGACGCCCATCGAGCCCTGTTCCTCGCCCGCGCCGCTGTAGCTCGTGCCGGACTCGAAGCTGATGTCCGAGAACGTGCCGTTGCGGTTGTTTTTATACAGGTAATTGGGCGAGCTGTCGTCGGCGACATACAAATCGAGCCAGCCGTCGTTGTCATAATCAGCCCAGACTGCGCCCAGACCGTAATATTTGTTTTTATCGGCGACGCCCGTTTTTTCGGCGATTTCCTCGAAAGTGCCGTCGCCCCTGTTTCTGAAAAAATAATCTCGCTCGCCCGGCAGCCCGCGCGGTCCGCACTGGACGCGGATGTTTTTGTAGGAGCAGGTTTTGGAGCTTCCGAAAATGGGCAGATTATTCAAATCGAGCGAGACGTAACCGGCGACGAAAACGTCCAAATCGCCGTCGCGGTCGTAATCAGCCCACGCCGCGCCCGTTTGAAAACCGACGCCTTTCAAGCCCGTTTTCTCGGTCACGTCTTCAAACTTACACGCGCCTTTACCGCGATAAACTGCGTTGCCTTCAAAACCCGTGACGAACAAATCCCAAAAGCCGTCCGCGTCGTAATCGACCGCCGTCACGCCCATTCCCCAGCCTTTGCGCGAAAGATTAGCCGCGCCGGTGATGTTTTCAAATTTCGGCGTCCTCGTCTTCGCGCCGTCAACCTGCCGGTAGAGCGTTAAGAACAAATCGCCGCCTTTTTTGAAATTCTCGACCGACGAGCCGTTGACCGTCGCGACATCGAGAAAACCATCCGCGTCGCAGTCGAAAACCGCCGCGCCGCCGCTCATCGACTCGACGATGTAACGGTTTTCCGCTCCCGAAATGTGCGAAACGTTTATACCGCTTTCGGCGGAAACATCTTTGAACGTAATCACGCCGGTCTGCGCAAAAGCGGCAATCTGCGCGTAAATAATGAGAGTTGTCGTAAAAACCAAAAACCTTCGCATTCGTTTGCTAAATACTCTGAAAATCTATTTTTTCGCTTTCGGATTCGGTCGGATTTTCTCGAACGGCACGATGCCTTCGCCTTCCAGAATTGAATAAAATTTATCCGCCGCCACGTCTTTGATAATTTCCGTTTTGCCGGAATTCCAGCGGATTTCTATCGAATCGACTTTCGTCGCTTTGCCTAATCCGAAATGCACGCGCAAATCGTTTTGCGACAAGTAGCTTCCGCCGCTTCTGATTTCTTCGATTTGCGAAACTTTCCCGGTCGTCACCTTGATTCGCGCGCCGATGGCGAGCGGGTTTCCGGTTTTCGCGCCAAGTTCGAGCGTAATCCAGCGGTTCGTCTTCTCGCCCTCGTTTTTCAGAATCATCGGCGAGCTGTCCAAATCTTCGACCACGACGTCGATTTGCCCGTCGTTGTCCAAATCGCCGAACGCCGCGCCGCGCGAGACGCGCAATTCGGACAAAGCCGCGCCGCCCTGCGCCGTCGCGTCGCAGAAAGTGCCGTCGCCGTTATTGATAAACAAAAGCTTGCCCTGCCTGTAGCGCGCGCCCGACGAAATCTGGTCCATCTGCGGGTAAACGTGACCGTTGACGACGAATAAATCCAGCCACGTGTCGTTGTCCAAATCGAAAAATCCCGTTCCCCAGCCGACATACGGGCGCGTCACCTGCGCGACTTTCGCCGCAAACGAAACGTCCGTAAAATCGTAATTCCCGTTGTTGCGGTAAAGCGTGTTGTATTCGTCTACGAAATTCGTCGTGTAAATCGAAAAATGCCCCGAATGCAGGTAATCGCCGACCGCGACGCCCATCGAGCCTTGCTCCGAGCCGTCGGCGCTGACCGCCGTTCCGGTAATCAAGCCCTCTTCGAGAAATTTCCCCTTCCCGTTGTTCCGGTAGAAATAATTCGGCGTCGAGTCGTTGGCGACGTAAACGTCCAATTTTCCCGTATTTCCGAAGTCGGAAAAAACCGGCTGCATCCCGTAATAGCCGTCCGGGTCGTCCATTCCGACCTGTTTTGAAACGTCCGCGAAAGTGCCGTCGCCGTTGTTGCGGTAAAAGCTGTCGCCCGCGCCTTTCAGCCCGCGCGGACCGCATTGCACGTCCACGCCGCGAAACTTGCACGTCGGCAGCGAGCCGAAAGTCGGCAAGTCGCTGAATTTGAAATCGACGTAGTTGATGACGACCAAATCGAGAAAACCGTCGCCGTCATAATCGCCGAACGCCGCGCCGACCGACCAGCGACCGTCGGCGACCCCGGCTTTTTTCGTCACGTCGGTAAACGTGCCGTCGCCGTTGTTTTGATACAAGACGTTTCCGCCGAGACAGGTGACATACATATCGGGAAAGCCGTCGTTGTTGTAATCGGCGACCGCACCGCCCATCGCGTAGCCGGGAAAGCCGACTCCGGCTTTGTCCGTTACGTCCGTGAAAGTTCCGTCGCGGTTGTTGCGATACAGCAGGCTTTTTGATTTTTCGTTTTTCAGAGCCATCTCGACGGTCGGCGCGTTGGTAAAATAAATGTCCTGCCAGCCGTCGCGGCCGTAATCAATCAGCAAAACGCCGCCGCTCATCGACTCGACGATATATTTTTTTTCGGGCGCTGACGTGTGGACGAAATTTATTTTCGTTTGCTTGTAAACGTCGGTTAACTGAGGAATTTTGCGGTCTTTGCACGCGTCCTGCGCCGAAATTTCAGGCGCGCAGAAAATCGAAAAAAGAATTATCGCCGTTAAAAATTTATAAAATCTCATTACATTCCGCTCTTGTTGTTCGCGTTTCTTAAATTCTGAAATATTTCGAGATGTTTTTTCGCCAGCGCCGTCTCGCCGATTAAATTGTAAAGGCGGCTGAGCTGAAAATGCGTGTCGGCGTCTTTAGCGTCAAGCGCGACGGCTTTTTCCAGCACGACGCGCGCCTTCGCCTCCGCGCCCGACTGCAAATAAACCGCGCCCAAATCGCGCAGAGCAAGTGCGTAATTCGGCGCGAGCCTCGCCGCTTCTTCGAGATATTCAATCGCTTTCGCCGTCTCGCCCTGCGTTTTATACGACAAGCCGATTTGATATTTCGCCTCGAAATCGTTCGGATTTATCGCGATGCAGCGCATAAGCTGCCGTCGCGCTTCCTCGTGTTTGTCGGGCTGCGCGGCGTAAGTCAAGCCGAGCGCGAGACAGCCGCGCGAATCCTGCGGGCGAAGCGCGACGAATCTACCCAGGGAATTTTCCGCCGCCGCCAGCCGGTTGTTTTGCAGCGCCGCCGCGCCGTGCAGATACAAAAACTCCGGCGCGTCCGGCTTCAGTTCCAGCAGTCGCTCCGCCGCCCGGAAGGCTTTCCCGGCTTCCTGCGCGCGCATCGCCGCGATGACGTATCGGCTCAGAACGGCGGTCGAATCCGGGTTCGCCGCCAGCGATTTTTCCAGTAATTCGAGAGATTTCGCGGCGTTTCCCTGCTCGCTTTCGAGCAAGCCCGCGACGAACTGCAAATCCGGCGCGTCCGGGTTTATCCGCGCCGCCTGATTTAAATGGATTCTCGCGCCCGCGAAATCCTTCGCGTAAATTTCCGCTTTCGCCAGCAGAACGAGCGCCGCCGCGTTTTGCGGCTGACCTGCGACGACCGAGCGTAAAACGTCCGCCGATTCCTTATACATCGCCGCGCCGCTTAAGACTTCGGCGAATTCGGCGGCGACCGCCGGATTCTGCTTCGACAGGTTTTTCGCCGCCGGAATTAAAGCAATCGCTTTCTGTTTTTCGCCCGACTGCAAATGACACAGGGCGCGCACCGGCAACGCGTCTCCGTTTTTGATTTTTACGCCGAGCTTTTCGACATTGCTCAAGCCTTTCGGGCATTCGCCGACCAGCGCGAAAGCCTTTGCCAGCTTTAGTCTGAGCGAATCGGTCGAAATTTCGTCTTCGGCGATTCCGTCCAGAATATAAACCGCCTGCGCCGCTTCTCCGGTTTGAAAATTGATGATCGCCAGATTGATTTTGGCGGAAGCCAGCTTCGGGTCGAGCGTCAAGGCTTTTTGATACAGAGATTTCGCTTCGTTCAAGCGATTCTGGGCGAAGCGCAGCCTGCCGAGCAGCTCAAAGCCTTTTGCGTCTCTCGGATTGGCAATCGCGTAATTCAGCAAATCGCGCTCGATTGCCGCGAGATTTCCCTGCTCGATCGCTTTTTCAAACTTCGCCAGCGGATTCTGCTGCCCGGCGATTGTTTTCTGCGCGCGCGCGGAGAAGCCGCAGGCGCAGAAAATCAGGACGGCGGCGGTTAAAATTTGAAATGTGAATTTCTCGTTACGGGGCATTTTTGTCGATTCCCATCGGCGGCATCAGATTTTCCGCTTTCCGGCTGGCTGATTTTAGTTCCTGGTAAAGCTTCATCTCGCGCTCGGCGTCCTCTTTACGCGCGGCTTTGCGGTAGGCGATGCTCAACTGGTAGTGAATGTAATCTTTTTTCGCGTCCGCGCTCGCCGCCGCTTCCAGCTTGGCTATCGCCTTTTCGGTTTCGCCTTTCTCGTTGTAAATCTTTCCGAGCTGGTAGAGAGCGTCGGCGTAATCGGAGCGCAGGGCGATCGCCTCGTTAAGTAAGGTCATCGCTTCGTCCGTCCTGATTTTGCGCTCGATTAAGGTCAATGCCTGGTGATATTTAGCCGATTCGTCCGCCGGATTTATTTCCAGCTCGCGCTGAAACGCCTTTTCGGCTTCGTCGAAACGGTTCAGGCGAATCAGCGATTGACCGATAAAAAAATTCACTTTCGGCGCGGACGGCGCGAGCGCGGCGACCGCGCGAAATTCTTTGACCGCCCTTTCGTGGTCGCCCGAAAACATAAAGCCCTGCGCCGCGTAGGTCAAAGTTTCGGGATTTTTCTGCGAGCTTTGCGCCAGCTTGTCGAAAACAGGCGCGGCTTCCTGATTTCTTCCGAGCTGAACCAGAGAAACGCCGTAGAAATAAGCCAGCTCGGCGTCGCCCGTGATGACGGCTTCGAGCGGTTTTAAAGTTTCGACCGCGTTTTTAAAATCCTTCGTAAAATAGAAGCTCGCGCCGAGCATTTGGCGGGCGAGATTGTCCTGCGGATTCGCTTTGATTTGCCGCGACAAAGGCGCGACTGCTTTATCGAACAGCCCGGCGCGAAAGGCGACGATTCCCCAGCTCCTGTCCAGATTGGGAAAATCCGGCTTCCAGGCGGAAGCGGCGGCGAATTTTTCCAGAGCTTCGGGCAGTTGATTGTTCTGGACTGCGATGACGCCGAGATTATAAAACGCCTGCGCCAGAACTTCGGATAAATACGCTTTTATTTTTTTTAATTCGCCGACTCGCTGCGCGGGCAGATTCGCTTCGCGGTTTGCCGCGCCGGGCGCGGGATTTTTAGCTTCCGGCAATTTTTTCGTATCGCCGACGACCTGGCTGAAAAGCACGCTCAAATCGTCGCGCGTCGTCTGAATCAGCTTGGTTTGCAGCTCGCGCGCCTTTGCCAGTTCCGTTTCGCCCTCGTCGCGCCGCCCGGTTTGAACCAGAAGCCGACCGAGCATATAGTGCGCGCGTCGCGTTTCAAAGCCGTTTTTCGAGACGTTTGCCGTCGTCAGCTCGATGGCGCGGCGCAGCGATTTTTCCGCCGTTTTCAAATCGCCCGTTTCCATCTGCGACTGCCCGAGAAACAAATGCGCCTCGCTGCTTTTCGGATTGAGCTGTACGGCTTTCTGCAGAAAGCCGAGCGCTTTCTGATGATTGTTTTGCGCCGAAGCGGAGACGCCCGCGAAAAAATTCGAGAAGAAATCGTTCGGCGTCAATTGCAACTCTCTTTCAAACGCCTGGCTCGCTTCGGCTAAACGTGCGCTGCCGCCGTGCTGCAGAATCACGTATCCGAGAAAAAAGCTCGCCCGCTCCTGTTTCGCATTTATAGCCAGCGCGCGCTTGAATTCGCGCTCGGCTTCGAGCGGGTAGTTCGTCTGCTCGTAAGCCTGCCCGAATAAAATATGCAGCTCGGGATTCGCCTTCGCAAAGGTCGCCTGCATTTCTTCAAAAAGAAGCTTGGCGCGCTCGGGCTGTTTCAGATACAGGTAAGTCAGACCGAGAGCGCGCGCGGCATCGAAATTAGGCGCGAGAATCATCACTCTTTCAAGCTCCGGCAGCGCCGCCGCGTAGTTCTCTTTGGTAAAATAAATATTTCCTAAAATATAACGCGCGTAGGCGTTTTTCGGGTCGGACTCGACCGCCGCGCGCGCTTCTTCCAGAGCCTTTTCAAGCTCGTTCATTTGCAGATAAGCGACGGCTAAATCCACGCGGACGCGCGCTCTATCGGCATACGCTTTCGATTCGGAAAGCTGGCGGACGGCGTCCTCGAATCTGCCTTCTTCAATTGAGACGTTTCCGAACCGGTGCAAGCCGACGGCGACAATCGAGCGGTTTTCGACCTGCGCGTTCACCAAATCGCCGGAAATCTGATAAGTTTCCGCCGCGCTGATGTGTTTCGCCAATTCGTCTTCCTGCTGCTGCTGTTGCTGCTGCTGAGCCGGTTTTACGGGTGGAGTTTGAGCGTAAGGAGCAGTGAGCGAGGAAAAAAGCAAAATTAAAACTGATACTTTTGCAATCATAACTGCGAATTATTATTTATGCGGTCTGGTTCTTCGTCGTCGTTGTCGAGAGTGAGCAGGATTATACCACAAAATAAAAACGGCAGGAAGAAACAGCTTAAAAAACAAACCGTCTTCCTGCCAATCTGAAGCGTTAAAGCTTAGAAATTAAACCTTATCGCGTATTGAATCTCGCGCCCGCCGCGCGTTCTGCCCGAAACGCCGAAATTACCCAGAACGCCTGCCGAGGTAATCGTGTTGTTGGTCGGGCTGCACGGAGCGTTGCCGCACGAGATGTTTCCGTTGTAGAAAAGACGCGGGAAGCTCGTCGCATCGCCTCTGAACTGCGGCGTATTGAACGCGTTGAAAAATTCCAGACGCAGCTGAAGGCGCGATTGTTCGCCGAAGAAGCTCTCTTTCAGCCACGAGGGCGAAAAGTTCTTGAAGATTGAAAAATCGACATTCTTCGTCGGCGGTCCCAGACAGGTCGTCTTGCGCGGAATCGTTTCGCCTATCCGATAGCCGACCAGCGTAAAGGCTTTCGGGTTGATAAACGTTCCCGTCGGACCGTCAATCGTGCACGGCTCGCCTTCGACGCGAAGCGGTCGCTGGTTCGAGACGCCCGTTCCCGTTCCGGTAATGCCCGCCTGAAACGCCTGCGGGCGCAGCGGGTCACGCAGCCCGGTCGCGTTAATCTGCGGCGTAATCGAAGTT
>JALZHR010000467.1 GCA_030860665.1 Acidobacteriota bacterium | reverse complement strand
ACGCCGAACTGTCTGGCGTGCGTGGAGGAGGGCTAAAGCGATGGCAAAAGAAACAGCCGCAACAGCAACGACCGTTTCGGATTACCTTTTAACCCGACTCAAACAAGCCGGACTCGAACATCTGTTCGCCGTTCCGGGCGATTACGCCTCGCCGTTTTTAGACGCGCTCGACGCGGACAAGGACATCGAGCGCGTTCCGAACATCAACGAGCTGGGCAGCGGTTACGCCGCCGACGGCTACGCGCGCTACAAAGGCATCGGCGCAGCCTGCGTTCAATACGGCGTCGGAACTTTCAGCCTGCTGAACTGCACCGCCGGTTCGTTCGTCGAGCGTGTTCCGGTGGCGGTGATTTCCGCCAGCCCGAGCACGAAAGACCGCGCGCTGGAACAATCCGAGGCGATTTTGTTTCACCACAGCACGGGAAATCTGCGCGCCGACCAGATTGTTTTCCAAAACGTGACTGTCGATTCCGTGATTATCGAAGACCCGGACGCCGCTCCGGCGCAGATTGACCGCGCCATAACCCTGATGCTGACGCACCGGAAGCCGATTTACATCGAGGTTTTAAACAACGTCTGGTCGATGAAATGCGCCGCGCCGAAAGGAAAGCTCGCGCCCGTCGAGACGACGAGCGACGCCGCTTCGCTCGCCGCCGCGCTCGATGCCGCATTCGAGCGATTGGACGCGGCAAAGCTGCCCATTTTGTGGGCGGGCGTCGAAATCCAGCGTTACGGCTTGCAGGACACTTTGCAGGAAATTGTCGATGCCAGCGGCTGGTATTTTACGACTACGAGCCTCGGCAAAACCGTTCTGGACGAAAGCCAGCCGCAGTTTATCGGCACTTACGCGGGACCAGCTTCGCCCGCCAAAACGTGGGACGCGATGTGCGCCGCGGACTGCGTGCTCGCGCTCGGCACAATCATCACCGACGATTATCTGAACATTATGAATTCCAGCTTCGGCAAGATGATTGAGGTCAACGACGAGGAAGCCCGCATCGGTTACCAGTATTATCACGACGTCGCGATGAAGGATTTTCTCGAAGGAATTTTGGCGCGCCTGCGGGAGAAAAAACGCAAGCCGCGCAGATACGCCTTGCCGAAAACCAAGCCGGAAGAGCCTTATAAAGCGCAGCCGAAAGACCGTCTGACTTATAACATCTTCTATCACGAGCTGAGCAATTTCCTGAAAAAAGAGGAAATGCTGAACGACATCGCGCTGATTCTCGGCGAGAGCACGTCGCTCTACGTGTTCGGAAATCTTTTCGGGCTGCCGCGCAACAGTTTTGTCGCGCAGGCTGCCTGGGGCTCGCTCGGACACGAAACCGGCTGCGCTCTGGGCGTCGCTCTGGGCAGCGGAAAGCGCCCGTTCGTCGTCGCCGGCGACGGCGGCTTCCGGATGATTTGCCAGGAATTGTCCAGTATGGCTTATCATAAATGCAACGCCGTCGTCTTCGTGATGAGCAACAACGTCTACGCTATCGAGCAGGCGTTCGTCGATATCAAAGCCTTCACGCCGAAAGGCTCGTTTGCGCCGTTCGACGTCTTGCCCGAATGGGATTATATGGCGCTGGCTGGAGCGTTCGGAGCGAAGGGCTTTCGCGCGAGCACGGTCGAAGACCTGCGCGGCGTGCTGTCGCGGTTAAACGACATCAAGGACACGCCCGTGCTGGTCGAGATTGCGATTCCGGAGAAGGATTTAGCGCCGCAATTGAAGCGACTCGCGGACACGCCGCCAAATCTGAGCAAATATCGTCCGTAACGTTTTTCAATTACGAATTACGAATTACGAATTACGAATTAAAGAGCTTTGAGCTTTGACCTTAGAGCTTTGACCTTTATTTCTGCGCCCGTTTTCAAGGGTCAAAAATCAAAGGTCAAAGCTCGTTTTTTTCAATTCGTAATTCGTAATTCGTAATTCGTAATTCGCATAAGAATCCCGTCGCTTGCGCCCGCGCCGTCTTTCGGGCATTTTAATTTTATGAATCAGAAAACGTCGCACGTTTGGTTTGCGCTCTGGGTTTTATTCGCCATCAACGCGATGAATTTTTTCGACCGCCAGATTCTGGGCGCGGTCGGCGAGCCGATTCGCAAGGAATTCGGCTTGAGCGACGCCTCGCTCGGCGCGCTCGGCACGGCGTTTACTTTGCTCTACGCTTTTGTCGGCGTCCCGTTCGGGCAGATGGCTGATAAATATTCGCGCAAAGGAATTCTTTCCGGCGGTGTTTTCGTCTGGAGCCTGATGACGGCGGCTTCGGGATTGACGACGAATTTCTGGCAGATTTTTCTTTTGCGGCTCGGCGTCGGCGTCGGCGAAGCGTCGTGCGCGCCAGCCGCGACTTCGCT
>JALZHR010000440.1 GCA_030860665.1 Acidobacteriota bacterium | reverse complement strand
TATTTCAGAAGCGCGCCGTTGTGCGTAATCAAAGGCGCGTTCAATTCCAGTTCCAAGCCGACCGGGCGCGCGTCGCGAAAGCGCCTGCCGGTGGCGATTGTCACCAGCACGCCTTTTTCTTCGGCGCGGCGAATCGCTTCGGTGTTGGCGTCAGGGATTTTGCCCTTCGAGTTGAGCAAAGTTCCGTCGAGGTCGAGCGCGAGAAGTTTTATCATTTACGGCAATTCAAATTTCCTTTGTAAACTTTTTATTAGAATACGGAAAAGAATCGAGATTTGCCAAAAGAGAAGAATTGAAACGAGAAGGAAAGCGGCAAAGTCGAAGCCGCCGGCGTTATAGAAAAAACGATTAATATGTTCGGGAGCGTTTAATTTGGTATCGAATAGTTCCTGAGTATCAATAAACCAGAAATAATATCTGGTCATCGCGGCGGCGGTAAACGAAAAAGAGAATAAATATTTTTTGGCGAAACACAGTGAAAGAAAGATAGAGCCTGCAAGCAGAATTATCGAAAAAAGAAATTTCGGATGTTTGTCGGGAAAGCAATACGGTCCGGCAAAAACGGGCTTATTCTGAGCCTTGTTTTCTTCCTGGCGCTTAAAATATTCCGACCGCTCATTGTCAGCCTTGATGGAATATGCGATATAACCTGCAATGGAAAAAACAAAAGCCGTTAAAGCAGCGGCTAAAAGTAATTTATGTTCTTTATTCGTAATGAAAGGCTCGCTCTTCATAAATCATTAGACAAAGAATAATAAGAAAAGTTCCCGCACGCTTATTGATTGCTTTCCTGCTCGCGCTTTTTCTGTCTTTGCTGTTCGAGCCAGACCTGATACGCGGCTTTTCCGCGCTCGAATTCGGCGGCGGACGAGTAGAAATGATGCGAGCCGTCGTTTTTCTCGACGTTTAAAACGTAATAAATATAATCGGTCTGTGCCGGATTCAGCGCGGCATACAGCGCGCTTTCCGAGACCGAGGAAATCGGCGCGGGCGGCAGCCCGGCGTATTTGCGCGTGTTGTAGGGCGAATCGACTTCGAGGTCGCTTTTGTTAATCGTCCCGTCCCACCGGTTCTGCATTTTCGCCACGTAAACCGCCGTCTGGTCGATGCCGAGCGCGATGCCTTTGTTCAGGCGGTTGTAGATGACCGAAGCGACAATCGCGCGCTCGGCGTCGAATTTCGATTCGGTTTCAATCAAGCTGGCAATCGTCACGATTTCGTGCGGCGTTCTGCCTAAGGCGCGCGCCCGCTCGTTCCATTCCGGCTTCCAGACTTTTTTAAACTGCTCGACCATCACTTTTATGGCTTGCTGCGGCGTCGAGCCTTTCGGCAGGCTGTAAGTGCTGGGATACATATAGCCTTCGAGATTTTTCGCGTTCGGGTCGAAATCCCTGATGAGCGACGTGTCGTCCATCAGATACAAAACCGCTTTTTCGTCCATCGGCGGGTTGACGGGAAATTTTTCGGCGATGCGCTTGGCGATGTCGTAGCGCGTCCAGCCTTCAGGAATGGTGAATTTTATCGTCCGCTCCTCGCCTTTTTCCAGTTCCTGCAAAACCTGAAGCGGCGTAATCGGCGATTCAAACTGATATTCGCCCGCCTTTAATTTGCCCGCGTCGCCGAACGAGCGCAGGTAAATCTGCGTCGAGAGCGGGCTGCCGAGAATTCCTTCGGCGGCGAGCCTGTCGATGATTTCATTCGGCGTCGAGCCTTTCGGAATGACGATAAATTGGCTCGCCTTGTTGTGCGCGTGCGCCGTGGTGAGTGATTTATAAAGCCAGAAGCCTGCGCCGCCGCCCGCCAGAATCGCTAAAATAAAGAGTAAAACCAGAATTTTTAAGAATTTCATCGCGGAAGAAGTTTAACAAAAGTGAACTGAGAAGTGAAAACTGAGAACTGAGAACTGAGAACTGATAATTTAGAATTAAAAGCTGATTGCTGATAGCTGACCGCTGACGGCTTTTTCAGTTCTCAGTTCTCAGTTTAAAAATCTGTGGTAAATTTTCTCTATGAAACGAATTTTTGTGGCGGTCGATATTTCCGCCGAAGCGCGCCGCAGGGCTTTGGAATATATCTAAGGCTTGCGCCGGAGATTTCCCGCCGTGCGCGTCGGCTGGGAAAAGCCGGAAAAGCTGCATCTGACCTTGAAATTCCTGGGCGACACGGACGACGAGCAACTGGCGAAATTGACCGAAGCGGCGGAAAAAGCGGCGCGGGAAATTTCCGTTTTCAAACTGCGGATTGCCGGAACGGGCGTTTTTCCGAATCAGCGAAAGGCGCGCGTTTTGTGGCTCGGCGTGGAAGAGGACGAAAAGGGAAGTTTGCGAAAGCTGAACGAGGCTCTGGAAAAGGAATGCGAAAGGCACGGCTTTACGCGCGAAACCAGAGGCTTTAAAGCGCACCTGACGATTGCGCGCCTGCGCGAGCCGGAAAAATCAAAAAACCTAATCGAAGCGCATTTGCAGGAAGAATTTGCGGCGGTCGAGTTTGAAGTCGCCGACCTCGTAATTTATCAAAGCCGCCTTTCGCCGCAAGGCTCGCAATACGCCGTCGTTTCAAAACACACTTTAGGAAGTGATAGGTGATAGGTGACGGGTGATAGGGAAGAAGAAGAAGTGATAACCGATAAATATTTTCCTTATCCCTATCACTTATCACCTATCACTTCGCTTTCACCTTTTTTTGCTCTCGGTTTCGGTGACGACGTTTTGGAGAAAAACTTCGATGCCTTCGATTTCAAAGCCGTGCTCGCGCTCGATACGTTTGATAATCGGAGCGGAGTCGGAATCGAGGAAATACAAATCCGCCAAATCAATCGTCAGGTTTCTGCCGGTTTGCGCGCGCAAATCCAGCGCGATTTTTTCCAGCAAAACCGCGTCGTCATAGGTCATCGAGCCTTCGACGCGCAAAACCGTCTTTCCGCGTTCAGTGTCTTCGAGCTGAGTTAAAGTGGTTGGCATTTGTCCTGCTTGCTGCTGGAAATTTAACGAAAAGCAGCCGTAAATTTATTCCCGTCGATAGTAAAGACAACCAAACGCAGAAAAAGGTTTCAACTTTTTTTCTTTATCGGTTATTTCCTTCGTAAAAAGAGCAGCCGGATTAACCGGAATCTGCAATTGATTGAATTTTAAAAACATCCGTCGGCGAATCGCCTGACTGAGCGTGATTCGCC
>JALZHR010000433.1 GCA_030860665.1 Acidobacteriota bacterium | reverse complement strand
GTCTTCCGGTGATAGGCGCGCAAATCTTCGGCGGTAAATTTGCCGACGGTTTCCAGCGTTCCGCGCGGGTCGTTCGCATACGGGTGATTCGCGTAAATCACCTTGTTCTGCAAAACCTGCAAATAGCCGTCCGGGTCGTCCGTATCGTCGCGCAGGCTGGTCAGGATTCTGTCTTTTGCCAGATTAACGTCCGCCTGAGCGAAAGCCGGATTCAGGATGATGTCGGTGAAAATGTCCCAAGAGCGGTCGAAATGCTGGCGCGTCGAGGCGAGACTGACGACGCTGAAATCGTAACCGGCGCTCGAACCGATTGTGCTTCCGGTTCTGGCTAATTCGCGGCGCAGCGTCTCGCGCGGAAAAGCCTTGCTGCCTTCGGTCATCGCGCCGAGCATAAAATTCTCGATTCCGGCGTTTTGCGCCGTCACGTTTTTCACGCCGCCGCGAATAAACAGACCGGCGGCTACCGTCGGGCTTAAAGGACGGCGCTTGACCAGAACCTTCAAGCCGTTAACGTCGAACTCCCTGACCTGCGCGACCTGCGCCGCCTGGCTGGCGCGTCCCGCGTCCTGTGCGAAGCCGAACGAAACGAAGGATAAAACTATCAATACCGGCAAAAAGAAACTGCTGATTGCCGACCGCTGAGTGCTGCTGGCTGCTTTCATAAATTTATTTTCCAATCAAATCCTCGGGCGTCAATTTCGCCTGCTGCTGCGACTCCGCCGAAATCAGAGCGATGCCGATGTGCGGCTTGCCCTGAATGTAGGTTTTCACGTAGCGGTTGATTTCCCCGCGCGAGACGGCGCGCATATTTTTGTGATAACCGCGAAAATACTCGATTCCGGTCGAAGACCACCAGAAGCTCAAGGTGTGCGCGTAATCGCTCAGCTTTTCGCGCTCGAACAGGTCTCTGGATTCCATCAAAGTCGTCGCGTTCGATAATTCCTCGTCCGTGTAGTAGTCGGCGTTGGTAAATTTGGCGAATTCAGCGTAGGCGGCGGCGAGCGCGGGCTTGGCTTTTTCCGGCGTCGTCACCAGCGTCAGCGTAATCGGTCCGACGTTGCGCTGCGTGTAGTAAGTCACGTCCGCCGCGACGACCAGACCCGAATCGACCAGCGCGCGCTGAAAGCGCGAATCCGGCTGCGTCAGGATATACGAGAAAACGTCCGCCGCGTAGGTCGCCGGGTTGTCCTTGCCGATTGAAGGACCGTGCCAGCCGATTTGAATCAGAACGCTGTTGACCGGCTGTTCGACGATGATGCCCTCGCTTTTCGTCAAAGGCGGATGCTCGACGAGCGGAAATTCCTTAAACGGGTCGACCTCGCGTTTTTTCCAGCTTCCGAAAACTTCTCCGGCGACGCGAAAAACTTCTTCCGGCTTGACGTCGCCCGTCACGACCAGCGCCGAGTTGTTCGGCACGTAATAGCGATTTTGAATCGTGCGCATTTTTTCGGTCGTCGCCGAGCCGACCGTCTCGCGCGTGCCGAGAGCGTTTTTGCGCGACGGGTATTTGTAAAAAAGCTTGTCCATCAAATTGCGCTGGAGATAGAAATACGGGTTCGACTCGTTGCGGTCGATTTCGCCGATGACCACCTGTTTTTCGCGCTCGAATTCGTCCTCGTCAAAAACCGGGTAGCGCACCGCATCGTTGATAAAGCGAATCGCCGTCGAGACATACGGGCTGGTCGTCGTGAAATAATAATTGACGACTTCCTCGCGCGTCGTGCCGTTGTAGGTGATGCCGAGACTGCCGATTTCGCCGAGATACGTGCTGTCGCCGATTTCCGATTTGTATTTCAGATGTTCCTCACAGTTGTTCTGACGATACAAATCGAATCTTCTGTAGGTTTGAATCTGCTCGCACTGGTAAACCCTCACCGAGCGATTCGTTTTGAAAAACATATGCTCGTAAAGATGCGACAAGCCGTTCAGCTCGGGCGGCTCGGTAAACGAGCCGTTGCGCACGGCAAGCTCGACCGTGACAATCGGAACCGACGCGTCCGGCAAAACGATAATTTCCAGACCGTTCGGCAAAACGCGGTTGACGAACGGGATGACGGGCGCGTCCTGCGTTTTGGTCGGGAGATTTTTCCTTGTCACCGCCGCTGCCGGTTTCGGCGAAGTCGCGGGCTTTTGAGCGAAATTTGTCTCGGCGGCTAAGCTTAAAACAGCTGCCAGGAGCGAAAATAGAAAAAGTTTTTTCACGCTAGAATAACTCCAAAAATGATGTCAGATGTCGGATGTCGGATATTAGCGATTGGTTGGACTATTACTAAATCCGATGCCTGTTTCCGGTTGATTTCTACGCAAAATTATTCGTAAAGTTTTACAATAGCATAACGAGGTAAATTTATGGAACGCGACAATTTAATGCACGGCGCGCGCACCGCGCTCAACCACAGCCCCGAAATTCGCCAGTGGTGCGAGGATTTTCTAAAACAGAAACATCGCCAGTTAAACGCGGCGATGAGCGACGAGGAATACGAAAAATACTGGCGCTATCACAAACCGGAAATTATGCACGAAGGCGCGGCGGAAGCCGTGCAGGCTTATAAGGCGAGAGAGAAATAATAATAATCGTTTAATCGAAAAGATTGAGCTTGAGCCATTGGATTCTGGCGGAAACCTGCGCTTTGCCGTTCATTCGCAGCCGCGAAACGGTGACGCGCCCGATTGCCGTTAAGCCTTTTATCTCGCTGGTTTTATCGTTGATTGCGAAATGCTCGCTCCAGACGTCTATGCGAGGATTGAACAGGCGGGTTTCGTTTTGACTTTCTTCGTCAATGCCGGAAATCGCATCGGATTTATAGAGATTACACGAGCGGCAGGAAAGAGCCGGATTATTTTCCGAATCGTTTCCGCCGCGGGAAAGCGGCTTGATATGTTCGACTTCAAAGGGAAGATTAAAGACCGCTTCCGGCGCGCGGCAGTATTCGCAAATGCGTCCGGCGCGACGGGCGACAAACGCATAATTCGGATTCATGGCTTTAATTCGTGAAGCAATTCTTCCGCTCTTTGACGCGCGCCGTTAAGCTCCGCTTCAACCAAATTCTCCAGTTCGGTTTCTTCGGCGGCGGAAAGCGTTCCGGTTTTGCGTTTTTCCATTAAAAAGGTCAGGCGATTTTGTTGTGAAGCATTAAAAAATTTGTCGGAACGCCGGTTTTGAATTATGACCAGCGTTCCGCTTTCTTCTTCGTCAAGCTGCGCGGTCAGCGCGTCCAGAGCCTCGCCCGCCGTGCGCCCGATTGATTCTTTTTTCCCCGCGACGGCGCGAAAATTTTTTTCTTCGGGCAAAATGGTGATGGTCGTCATAGCAAATACAATACTGCCATTTTATAAAGACCGAGACTTAATTTTTCGGCGCGGGCGCCTGGTCGAAAGTGAAGTATCCGACCGGGATGTCGTGGTCGGAAAAGCGCTCGACGCGCGCCGGGTCGCCGCGCAGCGTTTCGGGATAATCGGCGTTGATGCGCAGATAGCCGAAACCGGCGAGATGCCGTTTCATCGCGTCGTTGGCGATAAAATGGTCGAGCACCTGCGCGTTTCCGTCAAAGCTGTAGGAATATTTCTGGTCGGGTTTTATCAAATCGACCAAATCGGTCAAATCCGGGTTCAGATAATCTTCCGAAGGATTTAAAACCTGGTCTTTCGGCGCGGGCGTTCCCTTTATCGTGCCGATAACGTCGACGATTCCGTCATTAAACTGGTAGGCGTTAAAATCGCCGATGAGCAGAATTCGCTCGCTCGGATTCGCTTTCTGACGCTCGTTGACGAGCTTTGCCAGATATTCGGCTTGCAGGCGTTTTTTCAGACGCACGTTCGGCGCGTCCTTTTCGTCGAAGTAACCGTTGAAGGATTTCAGGTGGTTGACGATGACCGTCACGTCAAACGGTTTATTCGTCTGCGCGTCCGTGATTCTGGCTTCGAGCAGAAGCGGCGGGCGGTCGTTCAGCGGAGATTCGCTTTTTCTGACCGGATTTTCGTATTTTTCGTCCTTGCCGAACTGTTTGACGCTGACGACTTCGACGCGCGAGGTTTTCACCAGAAAACCGTTGTCGATGCCGCGACCGTCGTTGCCGTCAATCAGATACGCCTCGTATTTCGGATTCGGTTTTCCGGCGGCGACGGCATCGGCGTTGACTTTTTCGGCGAGCTTTTTCAGCGCCGCAAGATTTTCGGCTTCGATGATGCCGATAATGTCGGGCATCTGCAAATAATCGCGAATCGCGGCGGAGATTTTTTTCAGACGCAGCGCAAAGCCTTCTTTCGTGACGATATCTTCCTTGATTGAAGGATCGTCTTCATCGTCAAAAAAGTTTTCCAGATTCGTCGCGGCAACCAAAAACTGGCGGTCGGTTGCCTTCGGCAAAATCACGGGCTTAAACGTATTCGTCACCGAATGTTTGCTGGCGACATCGACGTAAATCGTGTAAGTGCGCGAGCGATTGTCGTAGTGCATAACGCCCGACAGATTTTTGATTTCCGCTTTCGAGCTGACATTAATCGAAGCAGCGCCGAGCTGCGCCGCGCTTTCAATGCGGAGCCGTTCGGGATTGTTATCGAACTGCGGCATTTTCGGATAATCTTTTCTTATCTTTTCATTGTCCGGCGCGAGATAATCGTAGACGTCCATTCCCGGCTCGCGGAACGGGCGCGGAATGCCTTTGACGACGGCGAAAAAAATTCCGTCCGATTGCGACGTCGCGGTTTTGTCGTCAACTCTGCCGTTGGTCGGCGAAATTGCAGTCAGCGTTTCGACGAAAACGCGCATTCCTTCGTATTTTTCAATCTGGTCGAACCTGTTTGAAGTAAAATCCTGAACGGTTAAAGTAATCGCTTTCGGCAGCGGATTGTCTTTCGATTCGACGCTGATTTGGTCTTTGCCCTTGTTAAATCTGATTTCCGTAATCGACAGGCTGGAACCATCCGTGCGCGCGCGATATTCGTCAACCGTGCCGGTTAATGTGACGAGATTTCCGATGGTCGCTTCGATGCCCGGCTCGCTGCGCGTGAAAACGAGAATTCCCTCGGAAGTATTCGGATTGTTGTCGATTTTGTCGTCGGGCGTCTGGATAAAAAAGCCGTTGCGCGTGCGCGCCGTGACGATGCCGCTCGTGCGAACCGGTTCTTTATCAAACGGCGAGAAGTTTTTATCGCCCTGAATCTCGCTGATGGTGCGCGTTTTCTGCGCCGGAGAATCGAAAACGAAAACGAAAGCGATTAGAAATAAAACGGAAAAAAGATTTTTCATAACTCGAAATATTTTTTAAGAGAAAGCGGGACGCCGGTTTCTTAAGATGCAAAAGGATTATTTAAGGTTTTATCTTAAATAAATCCTAAACAATCCTGAAGGAATCGGCGTCCCGTTTCGCAAAGTTATTGCACGTCCCGGCGTCTTTCCATAATTTCCTGCGTGTTCTTCGGAATGTTTGAAAAGAAGTTATACCCGGTCAGAGCCTCGACCTGGTCGACGCTCCGGCGAAACTGCCGCCACGGCGCGTTGATGTTCAGCGGCTGAAAATTCGGGACGACGATGGCTATGACGCGCGTGGATTTGCTGACGCGCTGCAAATCGTTGTCGCCGTTCGGCAAAACGATGACGACTTTCCACGTCGAGCGCGGCACGACGATTCTGCCCATCGCGATCGTTCCGATATTGCCTTCGACGCCGGAAATGATGTAAAGCTCGTTTCCGCCTTGCGCGAGCTGGCGGCAGTAGGTTTCAAATTCTTCCCACGGTCCCTGATTGTTCGCCGCGATTTGAGGCACGATGTTCGTCATCAGAAACGTCGAAGAGTTGTCGGGAATCGAGCGTGTGCGGTCGCCGGACGGAACCATATGCCCGCGGTCGTAGCCCGAACCGGAATAGTCCGCGTCGGTCACCCGATACCAGCCGTCGGGCAATTGCGGGTCGGGGCGAAAATCGTCCTGTCGCGGCGCGTTTCCGATCCAGCTCGAATCCAGACGCCACGCGACCCAATTCGCCGTCGCGCGGCTGCGGTTATACGAAAGCGTATACTGCGGCTTGACCATCAGATAATTGTTTTCGTTCGCCGCGTCGGTCGTCGCATTGCTCGGATTGCCGAACAAAAGCGGCTCGTCCGTCGTCGACGTAGTGGAAACGTTAAGCGTGATGGCAGAGCTTGCGGTGCGTCCCTCCGCATCCGCCGCGACAAAAGGAATGATTTTCTGACCGGCGCTGACGGTCGCCGGAATCGTATGCTGATAGGAAAATATATTGTCGCCGGGCGTCATATCGCCGTTCGTGCCGTTGTCGAAAAACTGCTGCGACGACGCGCCGCCGACCTGCGATAAATTAGCGACCACCGTCAGAGCGGTGCTCGGCGGCGTCGTCGCCGGAGAAACCGCCACGGTAAACAGAACCGAGCCGCCCGGCAGAACCGTATTCGGATTAGCCGCGCCGCTGGCGAAAATCGTCGTGCCCGTACCCGAGCAGACGTTCGGCGTCGAGCCGCTGTTGCGCGGCTGCGCCGGGCTTAGCAGCAAAAAATCGTTGGCGTTGTTGTCCGTGTCCTGGCAGCCGACGTTGAGACGGGCGCGCCCGTCGTTAGCGGGCGGCGCAGCGGTCGCCGCCGTTTCGACGAAAGCGTTGGTCGCCGTTCCGTAGCCGACCGAATCGATAACGGTTCCCGTGTTCAAAGCGCCCTGACGGATGGCAAGCCCGCCGCCGGTCGCCGACATCGAGCACGAGCAGGTCGTCGGATTGTATGTGATATTCGGCGCGGTCGTGCCGTCGTAAGCGGTCGAGGCAACCAGGTAATAAGCGCCCGGCGCAATCACGGTGCTGGTCGTCCATTCGATAAGCTGCACGTCGTTCGTTCCGGCAGCCGAGCGATAAACCAGCCGGTATCCGTTTAAATCGACGCTGTTCGCACTTGTGTTGTGCAGCTCGATGAATTCGTCGTTCGCGGCATTCGTGCCGCCGCCCGCAACCTGAAACTGGCTGATAACGAGATTCGGCGAAACCAGATTGCTGTCTTCGGCTTTAACGGTGGTGGTTTTATACGAAAGTCCGAAACAGCAGACGGCAAGCAGAATCAGACCGGTAAAAATAAAATAAAACTTCTTCATCAGAATCAAAACTTCCTTTAGATTTTACGGACAGGGCGGGCTTGTTAACGGTAAACAACCTTTGTAACACAATTTACGGCAAAATGTAATTTCGCCGCCTGCAAATACGAAATTTCTTCCAGCCGCAGGGACACGGAGATTTAAGAAAATTCAACCGCAGATTTACGCGGATAAACTCCGATAGGAAAAAAAGATGGATGCGGAACGATGAATTTTTCTTTAATTCCGCGTTCTGGATTCCGCGTTCCGCTTTTTCCTTTTCTCTGTGTCCTCGCCGGCTAAATCTTCTAGAAATTAACCGGAATCGACGGAACGACCGTGTCGGTGCCTAAACCGAACTGCGCGCTCGCAAAGCCGCCGTCGGAGCTTCTCAGATAAAACCAGTTGCCCGTGCTTGGACGAAAAACTGCGACGTCGCGTTTGCCGTCACCGTCAAAATCCGCCTGCAAAGGTCTGTCGTCGCTCGCGCCGAACTGCACGGCGGTAAAGCCCTGACCGCTCCGGAGCAGATACCACGTTCGATTCGACGGGCGAAAAACGACGAAATCGGCTTTCGCGTCGCCGTCGTAATCGCCGACCACGGGCTTATCGCCGCTTGTTCCGAACTGCACGGCGCGAAAACCGCCGTCCGAGCTTTGCAGATAAAACCACGTGCCGCTTGACGGGCGAAAAACGGCGACGTCCGCTTTTCCGTCCGCGTCGAAGTCAGCCGGGACGGGCAAATCTTCCGCCGTTCCGAACTGCACTGCGCGCATCTGCCCGTTCGCGCTCTGCGAGATATACCACGTTCCGTCCGACGGTCGGAAAACCGCGACGTCCGATTTTCCGTCGCCGTCGAAATCGGCAGGCACGCGGCGGTCGCTTCCCAGACCGAAATTCTGCGTGCGGAAAGTGCCGTTTCCGCTCTGCAAAACAAACCAGGTGTTTGCCGACGGGCGGAAAACGGCGTAGTCGGTTTTACCGTCGCCGTCGTAATCGGCGTTTGCCGCTGCGTCGCCCGTGCTGCCCCAAGCCGCGCCGGTAAACGAATTATTCGCGCTCTGCTGAACGTAGAAATCGGCTTCGCCGCCGTTGTCGGTCGGGCGAAAAACGCTCAAATCGGTTTTGCCGTCGCCGTCGAAATCAAACGGCGCGCGCGATTGCGTGCTTGTCTGACAATTGCAGACGTAACCGTCCGTCACCTGCAAATCGTCGATATACTGACCTTCGCGGAAAGTGCCGATGTCCGTCCCGACGCGCCAGCGCAGTTGAACGTTCTGCCCCTGCGCCGCCGCCGGAAGCTTCGCTTTCGACGTGATAAATTCCGACGTTTGATTCGGACCGCTTCTGCCCGACCACGCGCGCCTGCCCGCCAGCGGATTCTGGCAGCAGCCGTCCAGAACGCCGTCATAACCGCCGGAAAGAAACGCGCCGCCCGCCGCTTCGATGTCCTGCCAGCCGCCCGCGCCGATTTTTATTTCCAGCACCGAGCCGTCGTAAAGCTTGTTGCGCAAAAACGTCGTTTCCAGTTCATACCAGTTGCGGAAGCTGATTTCGGCGTTCGGCGAGGTGATGGAAAAAACGGGCGAAACCAGCTCGCTGACGCCGATTTGATTCGGCGCGGGCGAAAACGCGGAATTCGGCGCGCTTTGCCTGCGATTAATCGAGGTTTTCCAGTTTTGCTGCGCGCCGGTCGCGCTCGTCGTCCAGCCGTTCGGCAAACCCGGCTCGGCGAGGGAATCGAAATTTTCCTGCAAGGCGGTTTTCAGAACGCCCGTGTTCAAAACTATCGAAACCGTCCCGAGATTTTCTGCGCCGTCCTGCAACTGCAAAGTCAAAGTTATAGGATTGCCGCAATTTATCGCCGCGCTCGCCGTGAAGGTGAACGGGCGCGATGCGCTCTGCCCGTTTGCCGCCAGCGCGCCGTAATTCTGCGCCTGCGACGGGTTGGTGACGCCGCCCGCCGGCAACAACGCAGCGGTCAGATTCGTGGTGTTTTGCGCGCCGGTATTGCGCAGCGCGATGTTTATCGTCACGGTTTCGCCCGGGTCGACGGCGTTGTTCGGCTGGCAGCTTTCCGCAGTGATTTGCGTTCCCGTATTTTCCAGCACCGCGACCGCCTCGAGCGCAAAATTCTGCACTAAAGTCTGTCCGTCGGCGACGGTGACGGTCACGGTTTTTGAGCGAAAACCTTTGGCTGAAGCCGTTACAGTGTATGTTCCCGGCAGAACGAGCAAATTCCCGTAATGTCCGCTCACGTCCGTTGTGCGCGAGTATGCGGACGCCGTAACGGTCGCATTGCGAATCCCGATGCCTCCTAAAGCGGTATTTACCAAGCCGGTAATGGTTGCGCGCGGCGCGCCCGCGCATTCGGCGAACTTGAATTTCCCGATGCGCGTCAGCCAGCCGAAAGGGCTTTCTTCCTGGCTTTCCTGAGTGTAATACTGGTTCGTGTACCAGAACGTGCAGTCGTCGGTCGGGTCGATGCTCATCGAGGTGTAATCGCCCCAGCGAAAACCGAAAGCCGTCTGCACGCCCGTGCCTTCAATCAGATTTCTCTCCGTGCGAAACGTTCCGGCAGGCTCGCTCGCCAGTTTTCCCGAATAGGTAATCGTCGGCTTTTTTTCTTCGCTGCCGTAGCTGTAGCCGACGGCGATATTGCCCTGATAATCCTGCGCGGCGCTGCCCATCCAGCGGCTCGCGCCGGTATCGCCGACCGTCGCCTGCTCGTGAACGGTAAAAGGCGAAGCGGAAAGCAGATTCCGGCGCAATTCGTAGACGCGAACACCGGCGCGATACGTCTGACCGACGGGCGAGACGCGAACGGTTTGATTCAGAACCAGAGAGTCGTGCGCGCCGAAATTCCGATACGTGACGCGATACATCAGGCGGTCGCTCTGCGAATCGAGCGGCTCGCTCGGCGGCGGCTGTTGAATGTCCGTGCGCCCGTCCGGGCTGGTCGGATTAAAAGGCGAAACCGCAATCGGGCTTTCGGCGCGCTCGGTAAATGTCGAAGCCGAAGGATTGGTAAAATTCGGGCGAAACTCGAAAAGCCTCAACGCGTCCTGCGGGTCGCCGTATTCGTTTGCCGTGTAGCCCGCGAAAATGTTCGGCGCTCCGGCGGGCGGCGGATTCAGCCCGTCAAAGTCCGACGGCAGCAGACCGCCGAAACGAATCGTCGTCGGCGAAGCCAAATCGAAATAAATATAGCTTGCCAGCGGCTCGCCCGCATAGAGCTTCTGCTTATCGAAGGCAAACATCCCGCTGCCCGCGTAATCGCCTCCTAAGAATTCGTCGGTCGACATATAAATCCCGTCCGTCCAGACGCCGAATTTCGGGTAATCGTTCATTTTTACGTTCGGCATTATGAATTCGTAAACGTAATAGCTGCCGGTCGGGTCGCCCGTTTTGGAAACGGCAATCATTTGCCGGAAAGGCGGGAAATTATTGCAGAACTGGCTCAGAAACCAGCGGTCGGCGAGCGAGTCGTACAAAACAATCGGGTCGCCGTCGTCGCGCATCGAGCACGGCGTGCCGAGAACCGAAAACAAGCTGCTCAATTTAAAAGGCGGCGTTACGGCGTTGCCCTGCTTGTCAAAAACGCGCGTCAGAGCGTTGACCGACTGCACGTAATGATTCAAGCCGACGTCGCCGTTCGTGTCGGGCGGAATAATGCGAAAGCCGAAAGCGGCGGCGACTTCATTGCTGGAAATTCCATTGAAGGACAGCAAAGGCGCGGGCATCTGCTCGACGGAAACGCGCGCCAGGTTCGATTCGTCGTCCTGCGGCGCGCCCGCGACTTGCTTGCGAAACGGCAGTTTATTCGGCACGTCGCGCGCCTGTTCTTCAGCGCGCCCCGTTTTGCGGCTGGTTTTTCCCGCTTCGGGCTGCGCGGGCGCAAGACTGCTGACAGGCACGGAAATGCCGAAAGCCGAAGCCTGTATCAGCTGAGGCTGCAGCTCCGAGAAAAATTCCTTTTGTTTTTTGACCGAGTTTAGCTGTGAGCTTTCCGCCGTCGTTTGTCTGAAAGCGAAGAAACAAAACGCCGCCGCAATGGCTAAGAATAACGCAAGCCGTTTTTTCATGATTAATCCTTACGTGAAGAGATTTTAAGACGATGATAACAGAGTCCGCTATCTAACCTAAAAAAAAATCGGCGATTTCTCAAATTAAATCACTGACTTTCCGGTTTTTTAGCCGAATTTTTTTCAATCGGGCGAATTATTTTAAAAACATTGCTAAAAATAGCTGGAAAGAGCGTTTATAACTGCTATTTTATTAACTGCCCATTTGCAGTTCCCGAAACCGCTTCGGATACAAGTTCTTCAAAGCTCTGTAAATCTACCGGACAAAATCTAAAAAAAATAAATATTACACGTATTGCGGATGCAGTTTGCGAATCGTCGTTTGCGGTTTTCTTAAACTTCAGACTTCAGTTTCGTTCAGCCTCAATGCTGCTGCTGCTCGTTCGCGCTTTTATTCTCAGATAGTTCTTTACCGCGAAGAATGCAGGGAAAAGCCGCTGCGCCTGCATCGTTTATTACGGTTTGGCTGAAGAATTGCCGGCAAGCAGTTTGTTCGAGCTGTTTTCTTAAAGTTTTCCGAGCAGCATCAGGACGCCGATGATGATGAAAGCGGCGGCGACGATGCGCTGAAGCCATTCGGTCGGAATATACTGGCTTAAAACTCCGCCGAACAAAACGGCGAGCAACGTGACGGCAATCAGCGCCAGCGACGCGCCGAGAAAGACCGATATTTTAGAGTTCGTGTCAGCCGACATCGTAATCACGGCAAGCTGGGTTTTATCGCCGAGTTCGGCTAGAAAAAGCGTCAGAAAAGCGGTTGCGAAAATTTTCCAGTCCATAATTAAAAGTCTAACGAGTCTGGAAAGTCTTGCAAGTCCTCAGAGGTTAAAAAGTCCGGAGAGTCGTCAGTCAAATCGAATTTTCTATCGAATATTTCTTCTGACTCTCCGGACTCTCCGGACTCCTAAAATTTTTTATTGGGAAAAGGCTAATTCGTCGCGATTTTCATTGCATCTCGCGGCAAATTCGTTCAAAATTCGCAAACCGAAGTAGTTTTACTAAATTCAATAAGTCAAAATTATGAAAACAACCGATTTATTTCGTAAGAAATCCATTGCGCAAATTCAGGCGGATGTCGATGCCGGGATGAGCGAGCACGCGCAGGACGACATCGGCGGCAGCGGCGCAAAGCTGCGCCGCACGTTGAAGCTGCGCGATTTGACCCTGATGGGCATCGCCGCCATTATCGGCGCGGGAATTTTTGCGATGATTGGCGGCGCGTCGCATCGCGGCGGTCCGGCGGTCATTTTTCTGTTCGTCTTTACGGCGATTGCGTGCGGCTTTTCCGCGCTTTGCTATTCGGAGTTTGCCTCGCGCATTCCCATCGCGGGTTCGGCTTACACATACGCTTACGCCAGTTTCGGCGAGCTGGCGGCGTGGATTATCGGCTGGGATTTGATTGTCGAATACGCCATCGGCAACATCGCCGTCGCCATCTCGTGGAGCGATTATTTTACGCGCCTGCTGACCGGCTACGGGATGAAAATTCCGGCTTATATGACGATGGATTACCTGAGTGCGTCGCGCGGCTTTGCGGACAATCAGGAAGCCGTCACGACGGCGCTCGGTCAGGGACACACGCTCGATGCGCTGAGCCGGATGAAAGGCGACGATTTGACGGCGATTTCGGACAAACTGACGACCAGCGCCGTCGAATCCTACGAAGCGTGGACGACCGCGCCGATGCTCGGCGACTGGCGCATCATCGCCGATTTTCCCGCCCTGCTGATTACGTTCTTTATTACGATTCTGGTTTATATCGGCATCCGCGAATCGAAGCTGGTCGGCAATGCGATGACCATTCTGAAAATCGGAATTATTCTGACGGTCATCGTTTTGGGCGCGTTCTACGTCGCGCCGGCAAACTGGACGCCGTTTATGCCGAACGGCATCGGCGGCGTGATGGCGAGCGTGGCGGCGGTCTTTTTCGCCTATATCGGCTTCGATGCGCTTTCGACGACCGCCGAGGAATGCGAAAATCCGAAGCGCGACCTGCCGCGCGCGATGATTTATTCGCTGGGCATCTGCACGGTGCTCTACATCGCGCTGGCGCTGGTTCTGACCGGAATGGAAAGCTACACGAACCTGAACGTCGGCGACCCGCTGGCGTTCGTTTTCCGCGACAAGCTGCCGTGGCTTTCGGGCATTATCGCCGTCAGTGCGGTGATTGCTCTGGCGACCGTTTTTCTGGTTTTCCAAATCGGGCAGCCGCGTTTGTGGATGGCGATGAGCCGCGACGGGCTTTTGCCGAAAATATTTTCCTCGATTCACCCGCGTTTTAAAACGCCGTGGTTCTCCACGATTATCACGGGCATCGTCGTCGCCATTCCCGCGCTGTTTATGAACCTGACGGAAGTGACGGATTTGGGCGTCATCGGAACTTTGTTCGCCTTTACGCTGGTCTGCGGCGGCGTGCTTATTAAAGACGAGGATTTCGGGCGCGAAAACCGCTTTGTGCCGTATGTCAACGCGGCATATATCATCCCGCCTTTATTCATCGTCATTATGGTCGGGCTGTTTCTTTACAACGACGAGCCGGTGGTGAGATTCTTTACCGATTTTTCGCCGACCCAATCGGGCGAGACGGCGCTCGGCGCATTTTCGCACAAGATTCCGTATCTTGTTTTCATCATTTTCGCCCTGGTGATGACTTACCTGTCGGTGGCGAAAAATCTTTCGCTGATTCCGGTGCTCGGCGTCTTGTCGTGCACTTACCTGATGAGCGAGCTCGGCATCGTCAACTGGATGCGTTTCGGCGTCTGGCTGCTGGTCGGCTTGATTATCTATTTTCTCTACGGCTATAAAAACAGCCACCTGCACAAAGGCACGGTCGGCGTCGCCGAACAATAAGTTGGTTAATGCAAAATGCAAAATGCAAAATGCAAAATATTAGGATTTAAGATTTTGAATTAAATTAATCCTTCCATTTTGCACTTTGCGTTTTGCATTTTGCATTATCAACGCATTTTCGACGTTATTTACAAAACTTTATATTTTCAGAGTAACCAAACCTCGCCTTTTTACGTCTAACAGTGCCGGAACACTTTTCCACGATTCACAAGGAGCAATTTAAATGAAGAAGTTAGCACTTATGGCGGCGGTATTCTGCCTGTTTTCATTGAGCGTTTTCGCGCAGCAGCAGCAGCAGCAGGCATCGAAAACCAGTTTTGCGGGCAACTGGGAACTGGACGTGCAGAAATCCAAGCTGCCGGAAATGTCGCGCGTCGAATCGATTTCGATGAAGGTCACGCAGACCGACAAGGATTTAAAAATCGAATCGACCACTAAAAGAACGGCGCGTCCCGAAGGCGAAGGCACGGGCGCGGGAAACCGGCGCGGCAACTGGGGCGGCGGTTTCGGCGGCGACGGCGCGCAGACGCTTAATTACAGTCTGGAAGGCAAGGAAACGACGACCGAAGGCGTGGCGGGAATTCCGGCGGCGTCCGCGACGCTCAAAGCCAGCCTCGAAAAAGACGGCAAGCTGAATCTGACCTCGACGCGTAAATTCAACTCGCAGATGGGCGAAGTAACCACGACGACCAAAGAAACCTGGGAATTGCTCGACGGCGGAAAAACGCTGAAAGTCGTCCGCCAGATCGAAACGCGGCGCGGCGTGCAGAGTTCGGAAATGTATTTTACGAAAAAATAAGTTTTATCAAGCAGGTCTCATCACTTACTGGACGCAAGAGCTTCGGCTCTTGCATTTTTTTGCGCTCAAATCGAAATGATGTCTATTTACAATCTAAAAAAGACTTGCAGTTTTCACCCGTTTGGTTAATCATTGACAGAAATCTTTTGTCTTCAAATGGTTAATCGGTCAATCAAACACGTCGGGGTCGTCGTCAAACCGAATCACGCGGAGGCGTGGCAGACGGCTGGCGAGCTGGCGGCGTGGCTGAAAAATCGCGATATAAAACTTATCGGCAATCCGCGCCGCGAGGCGGAAATCTGCCCGCTCGAAGAAGTCAGCGTCGAGGAATTTCAGGAAATAGCCGATTTGATTGTCGTGCTCGGCGGCGACGGGACGATGATTTCCACGACGCGCCTGCTGGGCGAGCGCGAGATTCCGGTGCTCGGCATCAATTACGGCAGTCTCGGCTACCTGACGGAATTTCGCATCGAGGAGATGTTCGCGGCGCTGGAAAATATTCTCGCGGGCGCTTACGAGATTGACCGCCGCGTGATGCTCGAAGTCGAACACTGGCGCGGCGGGGAAAAGCTCGAAACCGGGCGCGTGCTGAACGACGTGGTGATTAACAAATCCGTGCTGGCGCGCATCATCGAAATCGAAGTCGAATTAAACGAGCAATACGTCAATTCCTTTCGCGCCGACGGCTTGATTGTCGCGACGCCGACCGGCTCGACCGCCTACAATCTCTCGGCTGGCGGTCCGATTGTCTATCCTTCGATGAACGCCGTCGTGCTGACGCCGATTTGCCCGTTTACGCTGACCAATCGCCCGATTGTCACGCCCGACACGGCGGAGATAAATCTGCGCCTGATGAGCGAAGCCGAAGGCGTGGTTTTAACTCTGGACGGGCAAATCGGCTATCCGATGCTGACCGGCGACGATGCGGTTATCCGTAAAAGCCGTATGAGCTTTAACCTCGTCCAGCCGCCGAACCGGAATTATTTTGACGTTTTGAGAAACAAATTAAAATGGGGAAGGTAAAGAGTTCTGGGTGCTGAGTGCTGAGTATTATTTATATTATGAATTACGGCGAAGAATCTGATAAGGATGACAAAAAGAAAGTCGAAAAATTTGAGGATTTAATAGCTTGGCAGAAGGCGAGGGAATTAGCAAAGGAGATTTACAAAGTTACCTCGACAGGAGAATTTTCTAAAGATTATGGATTACGCGACCAGATTCGTCGAGCGGCAGTTTCGATAATGTCCAATTTAGCTGAAGGATTTGAACCGGGAAACTCACGGAGTTTCACCAGTTTATCTCAATCAGCAAAGCCTCCTGCGCGGAATTGCGTTCTCAGTTATATGTCGCCTGGGATGCCGGCTATCTGAGTAGAGAGGATTTTAAGAATTTAATGTTGCAAGCCCGCGAAGTTGGAAAAATAACCGGCGGTTTAAGAAAATCCGTCGAAGATAGACGCGATAACAAATAACTGTGTTGCTCAGGACTCAGGACTCAGCACTCAGCACTAAAAAATTATGAGCGAAGAAAATAAAAGAAACGACGATTTTTCATACGAAGATGAGTTGCGCAGCGATTTGGACGATAAGACACGGGACAAGCCGAAGGGAATGGCTTTGCACACCAAGATTCTGATTGGCTTGCTGGTCGGCGTGCTCGGCGGTTTGGCGGTCAACTGGACGCTCGGCGGAAGCAATCCGAACGTCGTCCGGCTGGTGGAAAACTTTACGCGTCCCATCGGGCAGCTGTTTTTGAATTTGCTGCTGATGATTGTCGTGCCGCTCGTTTTTTCGTCGCTGGTTGTCGGCGTGGCGGGCATCGGCGATATTCGCAAATTGGGGCGCATCGGGCTGAAATCCTTCGCTTACTGTCTGATTATCTCGGCGATTTCGGTCGTCATCGGTCTGAGTCTGGCAAATACGATTCGACCCGGCGAGAGAGTCAATCCGGAGACGGCGGCGGCGCTCCAGGAAAAATTCAGCAGCAACGCGAAAACCCGAGTCGCAGACCAGCAGAAGGCGGCTGAGGCGGCGAAAAGCGAGACGGCGCTGATGTCGGTGGTCAACACAATCGTGCCGAGCAACATTTTCGCGTCGATTTCCGGCGCGGCTCCGAATATGCTGCACATTATGTTCTTCGCGCTGATTATCGGCATCGCCGTCACGCTTTTGCCCGCGCCGGTTTCCGCGCCGTTCGTCGGCGTGATGGATTCGCTTTTTCAAATCACGACGAAAATCATTGACATCATAATGAAGTTTGCGCCGATTGCGGTCGCCTGCCTGATTTTCAACAATATCGCGCAGTTCGGCTTGGATTTGCTGCAATCGCTGATGTGGTTCGTCGTGACGGTTCTGCTCGGCTTGGGGCTGCACTTTTTCGGCGTTTACTCGCTGTCGCTGGCGCTGCTTTCCCGAATCAACCCGCTGGAATTTTTCAACCGCGTCTGGCTGGTTATCGTGACGGCTTTTTCGACTTCTTCTTCAAACGCGACTCTGCCGACCGCGCTGCGCGTCTCGGAAGAAAATCTCGGCGTTCCCAAAGAAATCAACAGTTTTGTTTTAACGGTCGGCGCGACCGCCAATCAAAACGGAACTGCCTTGTATGAAGGCGTGACGGTTTTGTTTCTGGCGCAGCTGGCGGGCGTCGATTTGTCAATCAGCGTCCAGTTGATGGTCGTTTATCTGGCTATCCTGGGCGGCATCGGAACGGCGGGCGTGCCGAGCGGCTCGATTCCTTTTATCATCGGAATTCTGGTGATGATAAACGTCGACCCGGCGCTGATTGCCATCATTCTCGGCGTGGACAGGATTCTGGATATGTGCCGCACTACATTGAACGTCGTCGGCGATTTGACGGCGGCGACCTTTGTGGCGCGTTCGGAGGGCTTCGAGCTTTTACAAACTCAAAATGAACAGCAGGTTTAGTTTATAATTGTCAGATGAGGTGATTTGTATGATGCCGCAGCCGGTGAGGTTAAGATTCAAGGTCGATGATTATTACAAGATGATTGAACTCGGAATTCTAAAAGATTATGAGAAAGCCGAAATCATCGAAGGAGAATTAATAAGGAAAATGACTGTAGGCGACCGTCACGCTGCAACTGTGAACATATTGAATCGCATTTTTAGCCGAAGTTTGGGAGATGAAATCCTGGTCAGCGTGCAAAATCCGATTCGCCTATCCGATTACAATGAGCCTGAGCCGGATTTGGTTCTGGCGGATTTGCGGAAATTCGACGGCAGGCGACACCCGCGCCCGGAGGAAATTATCCTGGTTGTCGAAGTTTCGGACTCGACCCTGAAATACGACCGCGATACAAAGCTTTCGCTTTACGCCGAGGCTGAAATTTATGAAGTCTGGATTGTCAATCTGCAGAACGATATAATCGAAGTGCATCAAAATCCGAGCAGCGGTATTTATCAACTGGCGAAAATTTTCCAGCGCGGCGAAACGGTTCAGTCCGAAGTCTTACCGAATTTAAGCGTTGAGGTTGATAAAATTCTAAGTTGAAGGTTTAAGAACAAGGAGGGCTTTCAAAAATGTTTCCAATCGCGGACGATAATTCCGACCGGGTGCGGACGCCGGTAGTTAATTACGCGTTTATCGCTATTAATATTCTGGTTTTCGTGCTGCTTCAGCGAATCGGCGGCTACGACGCTTTTAACTACGCTTTTTCGCTCGTGCCGCGCGAAATTTCCACCGGTTTGGATATAGTCGGAAGCCAGATTGTGCAGGATTCGCT
>JALZHR010000066.1 GCA_030860665.1 Acidobacteriota bacterium | reverse complement strand
TCTTTTGCCTTACTCGTCTTTTGCCTTGTACTTCTTTTTTCCGCATTCCGGGCGGCTAAATTTTATTTTGCGGCGAGATTAAAGTAAGATTCAAGCAAGCGATTAGCTAAGCATTTTCTTTAGACAAAACCGAAAAAATTATGACTCCAAATGCAACCGAAAAGATAACCCTGATTCGCGGTCTCGGGCTGGTGGCGGCGATTTCGATTATTTTAGGAAACGTTATCGGCACGGGCGTGTTTCTGAAGGCGCGCGTAATGACCTGCAACGTCGGCGACCCGACGTGGGTGATTATCGCGTGGATTGCCGCCGGTATTTTATCGCTGGCGGGGGCGCTGACTTACGCCGAGCTTTCGGCGATGAAGCCGCAGGCGGGCGGCGAATACGTTTTCCTGCGCGACGCTTACGGGCGCGTCTGGAGCTTTCTTTACGGCTGGATGCTGATTTTCGTCGGCAAAACCGGCGCGCAGGCTTCGGTCGCCTACGTGTTCGCCATCGGTTTGAACGATTTTCTCGACGGCGCTTTAAAGCAGACGCTGATTAAACAGAATATTTTCGGTTACGCGTATGAGATGACGTCGCTGCAAATCATCGCCGTGATGATGATTATAATTTTCACGACCATAAACTGCGCGTCCGTGGTCTTCAGCGGCAGAATCGCGACGGCTTTAACGGTCGTCAAGGTCGCTTTGATTGCCTTTGTCGGAATCGGCGCGTTCGTCTGGGTGACGGGCGGCAGCTTCACGCATTTCGCGATGACTGAGGCGGGCGGCGCGTGCGAGGGCGTCGGCGAATCGGTCAGATACGGCGCGGCGGGTTATTCGTTTGCGGCGGGATTCGCGGCGGCGATGCTCGGCGCGCTCTGGGGTTATGACGGCTGGAACAACCTGACGCTGGTCGCGGGCGAAATCCAGAAGCCGGAAAGAAACATCCCGATTGCCCTGATCGGCGGCACGGCGCTGATTATTTTCCTGTATGTTTTCGTCAACGTCGCTTATTTCTACGTGCTCGACCCGACGGCTATCGCCTCGGTTTCAAAGGATTCTTCGGTGGCGAAGGAAGTGGTTTCCAGATTTTTCGGCGGCGACATAAAAACTTTTGCGACCGGCTTCGGCGTCGCGCTTTTCACGGTCGGTTTGATGCTTTCGTCAATCGGAACGCTCCACACTTCGATTCTGACGGGCGCGCGCGTGCCGTATGCGATGGGACAGGACGGCGTGTTTTTCAAAAAATTCGGCGAGCTTTCGCACGGCACGCGCGTTCCGGTCGTCGCGCTCGTCCTTCAGGGCGTCTGGGCTTGCGTCCTGTGTCTTTCCGGCTCGTTCGACACTTTGACGGACTACGTCGTTTTCGGCTCGTGGATTTTCTACGCGCTGGCGACCGCCTCGGTTTTCGTTTTTCGCCGGAAATTTCCGGACGCCGAAAGACCTTACAGGGCGTTCGGCTATCCGGTCGTGCCGTTTTTGTTTCTGCTGGCGGCGGGCTGGCTGCTGATAAACACGATGATTAGCACGCCGGTTCAGGCTTTTACGGGAATTATCTTAATTTTGCTCGGATTACCCGTTTATTATTATTTGACGAATAGAAATTCGCAAAAAAGGGACGACATCCAGGAATAAGTAACAGAAGTTATGTTAAAAGACCGTAGAAGCGGGCGCGAGCGCCGGGCAGTCCAGCGCTACCCGGCAAACATCGACATCGAATGGGAAGGCTTGGTCGGCAGAAAGCCGGGAACGATTAGCGATATGAGCGTCGTCGGCTGCTTTATTTTATGCTCCGGCGAAGTCGAGGACGGCGAAAACGTGAAAATCTTTTTTCCGCTGACGGACGGGCGCAAAATCCAGCTCTGGGGCGAAGTCTCCAACCACGTCTACGAAATCGGCTTCGCCATCCGCTTTATCGAGCTGACGGAAGCGCAAAAGGATTTTCTGGAAGTTTTTGTCGAGACTTTAAGAGAGGATTAGCGGGAAATCGAAGAAACGGGTGGGCAAATTCTGAGTTCTAAATTAGAACTCAGAATCCGACTTTCCGCGTTCGCGCCTGTTTTCTCATCCGGAACGGCGGGTTCGATTATTGCATAAGCGGGACTTTTTCGCCCCAGAACGTGCAGCCGTCGCTTTGAAACGCTTCTTCACCGGCAAATTTCGACCAGAATAATTTGAAGGGCAGGCTGCATTGCAGACGCCGCTGGCTTTTGGAGTCGATTTTCGGATTGACGACAATCTGCATTTCAGGCAGGGCTTTTTTCTCAGCCTTCGCCAGCGCGCGAGCCGTTTTGTAAAAAGGCTCGGTCTTGATGGTCTTGTCGAGATGGTACAATTTTGCTCCGACGGTTTCGATTTCGGTTTCGCTTTCCAGGCGGTCCTGCGCCAGTTCCTTTTCTGTCACCGCGCCGGTAAACAGTTCGTGCCATTCCTGCTTTGAAATTTTGACGGCTTTGACCGCGACGTATTTTCTGGCGTTTCCGGCTTTTGTCCAGAAGCCGACGAAGAGCAGAAAATCCTGCGCGTTTTCATACTGCCGAATCGCGTCGCCGAAACCTATCGGCGAGCCGTATTTGCAGGTTTTGATGGAAACCGGCAAGCCCTGAAAGGTCATCGCCTGCATCAGAAATTCCTTTTTGAAAACGACGCTTATCGCGTCCCATTTGTCCGTGTAAGCGGTTTGTTGATAAGACTCGAAAAACGTGTCTTTAATCCATTTTTCAAAATCCAGCCCGTGAATTTGCTTTTCCGGCATCGTGTCGCTCCTGAAGAAAGGTTGATTGAGTCAGCAGAAAATCAGCTAAATTAACGACAGTGCGGGCGAGATTTTTTGCCGATGAGCGACGAAAAAAAATCTTCGCCTGCAAGCCAAAAGGGGATTTAATCTTCCTGCAATTTTCTCAGCGCATCGCGCGCGACCTCGCGGTCGTCGAAATGATATTTGTCGCTGCCGACGACCTGATAAGTTTCGTGACCTTTGCCCGCGATAATCACGACGTCGTTTGCCCGCGCCTTTTGAATCGCGAGGTGAATCGCGTCGCGGCGGTCGGAGATTTTCAGATAGGGCGAGCCGGTTCGCTCGACGCCTTTTTCGATTTCCGAGATGATTTCCAAAGGGTTTTCCGTGCGCGGGTTGTCGCTGGTGATGATGACCAAATCGCTGTGCCGCCCGGCGACCGTGCCCATCGGCTCGCGCTTGGTTTTGTCTCGGTCGCCGCCGCAGCCGAAGACGGT
>JALZHR010000417.1 GCA_030860665.1 Acidobacteriota bacterium | reverse complement strand
AACACGCTTACGGCGAGCAGATGGAAAAGGCTTTCTGGTATGCGAACCGGCGCGGCTCGCAGCGCGAGGACGACGCGGGGACGGAAATGTTCGTCTCGTTCGTCGATATGGATTTCAACCCGCGCGTTCCGGCTGAGGAAGTCATCACGATTAAAGCGACCTGCACGAACCGCGATTTACCGGCGCGGCTTCCCTTCGGCGGCAGGGAAAACGATTTCGAGGTCGAAGGCGCGGCGCTGCTCTCGCGCGTTCGCTGCCTGACCAAGCCGACCGAAACTCTGCGCCCGCCGCGCCGGCGCGCCGCGCAGTGGCGTCTGATTTCGCATCTGAATTTGAATCATCTCTCGATGCTGGAAAACGAACGCGGCGTGCCGGAAGCCCTGCAGGAAATTTTGCTGCTTTACAATTACAACGATTCGTCCGTGACGCGAAAACAGATTCTCGGCATTACCGGAATCGAAAGCCGCCGCATCGTGCGGCAAATCGGCGAGCGCATCGGCGCGGGCTTCGTGCGCGGAATGGAAACGACCCTGGAATTTGACGAAACCGAATTCGTCGGCAGCGGAATGTATCTTTTCGCCTGCGTTTTGGAAAAATTTTTCGGGCTTTACGTTTCGCTTAATTCCTTTAATCAGACGGTTTTAAAGACGCGGCAGCGCGAGGGCGTGATAAAGCGCTTTCCGCCGCGCACGGGCGAGCAGGTTTTACTTTGATTTGAACCGCAGAGACGCCGCAGACGCGGAGAAAAATAAAAAATCCGCGCTAATCTGCGATTTATCTTTAAAGATTTCCCTCTCTGCGGCTTCGCGTCTCTGCGGTGAAAAAATATATGGCGGAAAAGGCTTTAAATCAGAAACTTTTCGACGAGCCGGAGCGGTTTGAGTTTTTTCAGGCGGTGCGGCTTTTGGAAAGATTGTTTCCCGAGCGCGCGCCGGTCGGGCGCGATTCGCTGCCTCTGAACGAGGTGGCGCGTTTTCGCACGCGCGTCAGTCTGGATTTTCCGCCGAGCCAGATTCAGGAAATCCGCGAGACGGAAGAGGAATTTACCGAAAAGCAAAAGCTCGAAATTTTTATCAATTTTATGGGTATGGTCGGCGCGATGGGCGCGATGCCGACACGCTACACCGAGCTGATTATCGAGCGCGCGCGTTACGGCGACACGGCGCTCTGGAATTTTCTGGATATTTTCACGCACCGGACGGTTTCGCTTTTCTATCGCGCGTGGGAAAAATATCGCTTTCCGGTTAACTACGAGCGGGGCGCGGGCGACGATTTTACCGGTTATTTATTCGATATTACCGGGCTTGGGACGGCGGGCTTGCGCGGCAAGCTGGACATCGACGACGAATCGCTTTTGCCCTACGGCGGCTTGATAGCGCAGAAACCGCATTCGGCGAGCGCCGTCAAAAATCTGATTTCCGATTATTTCAAAGTCCCGGCGGAAATCGAGCAGTTTTCCGGTCAATGGCTTTCGCTGGATGATGAAAGCATTACGAGACTCGGAAAAACAAACAGTTCCTTAGGCGCGAACACGGTTCTGGGAACGAAAGTCTGGGACGACCAATCGAAATTCCGCGTCCGTCTCGGCGCGCTCGGCTTTAACGAATTTCGAGCCTTTCTGCCGGACGGGACGGCTTACAAACCCGTCAAGGCGATAATTCGCTTTATGGTCGGGCAGGAGCTGGATTTCGATATTCAATTGAAATTAAAAGCTAAAGAAGTTCCCGGCACGATTCTGACGACGCGCGCCAAACGCCGCCCGATGCTCGGCTGGACTTCGTTTTTGAAAACAAAACCATTTAAACAGGACGACGAGCAGGTCGTTTTACAGACATAATTTTCACCGCAGAGACGCGGAGACGCGGAGAAAATTAAATACGAGAAATTTATGCTTGAGGTAAGCGGCGAATCGCAAAAGATAAACCAACTGACGGACAAAATCATCGGTTGCGCAATTGCCGTTCATCGCGGACTAGGTCCCGGGCTTTTGGAATCAGCCTATGAAGAGTGTTTGAGCTATGAACTGACACAGGCGAATCTTTCTTTTGAGCGTCAAGTTCAGCTGCCCGTAATTTATAAAGGCGTCAGACTCGATTGCGGTTATCGAATGGATATGGTGGTTGAAGATTTGGTGATAGTAGAAATCAAAGCGGTCGAGCGGATAATACCCGTTCACGAAGCGCAACTTCTATCTTATTTAAAACTTTATAACAAGCGGGTCGGACTTATGTTTAATTTCCACGTTTCAGTTTTGAAAAGTGGAATGAAGAGAATTGTAAATAATTTTTAAATCTCTGCGTCTCCGCGTCTCTGCGGTGAAAATTTTAGGAGAAGAGTTATGAACGTAAATTTAAAATCTTTAGTTGGCAGATTAAACGATACTTCGCGCGGCGCGCTCGAAGGCGCGGCGGGGCTTTGCCTTTCGCGGACGAATTACGACGTTGAAATCGAGCATATTTTAGCGAGGCTGCTGGAAGCCTCAGACACGGATTTCGAGAAAATCCTGCGTCATTATGAGTGCAATCCCGACCGCGTGACGCGTGACGTCGCCACCGCGCTCGACCGCTTGAAGACGGGAAACTCGCGCACGCCGGGCTTGAGCGACCGCCTGCCGCGCTGGTTTCAGGACGCGTGGCTGCTGGCTTCGGTCGAATACGGCGCGGCGCGCGTGCGCTCCGGTCACCTGATTTTGGCGCTGCTGGCAAACGACAGTCTCGCCCGCATCGCCCGCGAGATTTCACGCGAGTTTAATCACATCTCGGTCGAATCGCTCAAGACGAAATTGACGGATATTACGGCGGGTTCGGCGGAAGACCGCGAAGCGACCAGCCTGTCCGAAACGGGCGCGGCGGCTTCTTCTTCGGCTGACGGCGCGCCGGTCGCCAGCGGCGTTCCCGGAAAAACGAAAGCTCTCGACCAGTATACGGAAGATTTGACCGCCAAAGCGCGCGCCGGGAAAATCGACCCGATTCTCGGGCGCGATTTTGAAGTGCGCCAGCTCATCGACATCCTGACGCGCCGCCGCCAGAACAACCCGATTCTGACGGGCGAGGCGGGCGTCGGCAAAACGGCGGTCGTCGAAGGCTTTGCCAATCGTATCGCGGCGGGCGACGTTCCCGAACCGCTTAAAAACGTCGTCGTCCGCACGCTGGATTTAGGGCTTCTACAGGCGGGCGCGAGCGTCAAAGGCGAATTTGAAAATCGTCTGAAATCGGTGATTGACGAAGTAAAGGCTTCGCCGCAGCCGATAATCTTATTCATCGACGAAGCGCACACGATGATTGGCGCGGGCGGTCAAGCCGGACAAAACGACGCCGCAAATCTTTTAAAACCCGCACTTGCGCGCGGTGAGCTGCGAACAATCGCGGCGACGACGTGGGCGGAATACAAAAAATATTTTGAAAAGGACGCGGCTCTGGCTCGGCGTTTTCAGGTCGTCAAGGTCGAAGAGCCGGACGAAGAAAAAGCCGTCGGAATGATGCGCGGTTTGGTCGGAAAAATGGAAGAGCATCACGGCGTCCGCATTCTGGACGAAGCGGTGGTCGAATGCGTCAAGCTCTCGCACCGCTACATCACCGGACGCCAGCTTCCCGACAAATCGGTTTCGGTTCTCGACACGGCTTGCGCGAAAGTCGCCATCGGGCAGGGCGCGACGCCGGGCGCGATTGAAGACGCGACCAAATTCATCAATCGTCTCGACGCGGAAATCGCTTCGCTCGAACGCGAATTGTTAACCGGCGCGCAGCACGACGAACGCCTCGGCGAGCTGAAAGAACTGAAAGCGCGCGAGGAAGAAAAGCTCGCCGAATACGAGGAGCAATGGGCGAAAGAAAAGGAGCTGATTGAAAAAATCCGCAACATTCGCC
>JALZHR010000382.1 GCA_030860665.1 Acidobacteriota bacterium | reverse complement strand
GGCGACAATCGTCTCCGCGCCGCAGCTTTCGGCAATCGCGCGAAACCGCCGGACGACGGCGGCGGATTTTTCCGCCGCTTCGGGCGAAAGAAATTTCTCGCTCAGGCTTTCGCCGAGCCGGACGCGCGTGCGCTGCTGCAAAATGACGTTCAGACAATCGCCGCCCGCTTCGGCGACGGCGAGCTTGATGGAATTCGAGCCGATGTCGATGGCGGCGACTCTGCGCGGTTTCATTGGAAGATGATAATTCAAATTTACGGCGCGGTTAAAGACCGGCTCGTTTTTTCTGAAAAATTCAGGCTTTGCACAAAAGGCAGAAGCCCGCGCGTCAGCAAGGGCGCGTTTAGATTTGGGATATGGGAATGCGGATTGCGGATTTGCCGTTAGCTAAAGCTCAAATCCAAAATCCTAAATCCCATATCCCAAATTGTTATGCGCCCTTGCTCACGCGCGGGCTTCTGCCTTGTTTGCTTTGCCCGAAACTGCTTAGGATTTCAGACTTTCGGTGCGAAGCCAAAAATTTAATTCGAGACTACAAAATCCGAAAATTTGCTGGTATTCTTTTCGGGAAAACCCGGACGAAAGATTTGTCCGCGCCGACTTCTTTTCGGCAAACGGCTTAAAACCTGTTTTTCGGAAGACACTTGCCCGGCGATGCTGCTGTTTAGTCTTTTCTTCAAACGGCTATGAAAACACTTTTTATTTTACGCCACGCCAAATCGAGCTGGGACAATCCCGATTTATCCGATTTCGACCGCCCTTTAAACGAGCGCGGCTGGCGGGCTGCGCCGTTTATCGGCAACCTGATGCGCGAGAGAGCCTTGCGCGCGGACTTGATTTTAAGCTCGCCCGCCAGACGTGCCGCGCAGACGGCGACGACGGTTAAGGAAGCCGCCGGATTCGCCGCCGAAATCCGCTACGACGAAAGAATTTACGAAGCCAGCCCAAGCTCGCTGCTCTACCTGCTCGCCGAATCGGACGATGCGCTCGATTCGGTTCTGGTGGTCGGTCACAACCCGGGCTTGGAAGGCTTGATAAAAATCCTGACCGGCGGAATCCAGCCGCTGCCGACCGCCGCTCTGGCGCAAATCGAGCTGAATATTGATTCCTGGCGCGAAATCGCCGCCGGAAGCGGAAAGCTGAATTCGGTCGTTCGCCCGAAAGAGGAAATGAAAGCGCGCGGCTTAAGTTAAAAAAGCCGAATCGAAGAAAGGCTTTTCGCCGCTTGCCTGTATTAATCAGATACAATTCCTTCGTTTTTAGAGAGGAAAATCGCGTTTTCTTACTTTCAAACGCGATTTGTTAACTTTCAAACGCGATTTGTTAGCTTTCAAACGCGGTTTGTTAGCTTTCAAATCCGGTTTGTTAACTTTCAAACGTGATTTAATAGCTTGCAAACGCCGTTCGGCAACTTTGAAAAGACGTTTGCAAGCTGTCAAATCCGGTTTGTTAATCTTCAAATCTCATTCGGCTGCTTGCGGACGGCTTTTTTTGTTCTCCGTTTTCCGCTTTCCGTTAATTAACATCTTTTTAACACTCTATTCATCTTTCGTTCATTTTCGCGTAATACTCTGCTGTTGGAAGACGCGGGCGCAGGCTCTTTCTTAATTCGGCGTTTTGTTCTAAAGTCTTGAATTGTGGAGCAGAGAAAACTTTTGGAGCGTGAACTGGATATACTGCGCGACCGGCTGCTTTTGATGGGCGGCGAGGTCGAGCTGGCATTGCAGCGCGCGATGCACGCGCTGACGCAGCGCGACAGCGAGGTGGCGAACCAGGTTCTGGAAAACGACCGCGTGATTGACCGGATGGAACTGGAAATCGACCGCCTGAGCGTCGAGGTTCTGGCGCTGCGCCGACCGGTCGCGCGCGAATTGCGGATGGTGATTTCGATTTCAAAAATCACGCCGATTCTCGAACGCATCGCCGACCACGCTTCGAGCATCGCCCGCGCCGCCCTTGAATTGAACGACGAGCCGGAGCTGAAAACCTTCGGCGAGCTGGAAGAAATGGCGCAGCGCGCCGCCGAGATGCTGCAATCGGCGCTCGACGCCTTTACGTCGAACGATTCGGAAAAAGCGCGCGCTCTGATACCGAAGGACGCGGAAGTAGACCGGATTTACGAGCGATTTTTCGACGATTTGATGCGGACGATGTCCGAGGACAGCGCAAAGGCGACGAGGCTGGCGCGGCTGATGTTCGTCGCCAAAAATCTGGAAAGAATCGGCGATTACGTCAAGGACATCTGCGAGCTGACCGTCTATATGCGCGAGGCGGTTTTTATTAAACATACGGGAAGCCGGTCTTAGGTCTTCGGTCTTTGGT
>JALZHR010000035.1 GCA_030860665.1 Acidobacteriota bacterium | reverse complement strand
GCTTCACCCGTTCGTTTTGCGAGGCGAATCGCGCATTGAGACATTCGCGCCTCTAACGCCTCGAAACCGGCTTGACCCGCCCATAGCGCCGCTTTGCCGCCGGATTGAGATTATCCTGTTGTTGTCGATAATCTGAAAGCCGCCATAATGGCGTCTTTCCTGCGTTTCAATCCGCCGACGTTATCTTCGGAGACGGCGTTTTGTCTATTACCTGACAAACAAAAAAAGCGGTATCATTTAAAATTAGTTTAATGACAGGTGAACGCGAGCGCGACGGGCTGAAAGTGCGTTCCGGGTCAGAGTTTTATTTTTACAGAAACAAGGGGAAGGAAAATGCCAAAAAATAATCATTATACCAGCGATCATTGGAAGGTCGGCGGAACAGGTCATAACGGCGAGAACATTTTGCACGAAGTCAGCAAACAGAAATACGCGCAGGCGCAGAAATCGCAGGAAGAAAACGCTTCCTTAATACCGAACCAGGACAATCAGCACAACGAAACGCCCGCGCCGAAAGGCGGCGACAACCAGGGCGGCGAAGCCACAACGTCGTCAAACTCGTCGAGCAGCGACTATTAATTTTTTCCGAAACGACAAACGCTTCATTCAGGCTGCGTCATCAAAATCGAGAATCAAACCTTCGGGTTTGAGCCGTCCTTCTGGGCGGCTTTTTTCGATAGTGTCCTAATCTTGTGGTGTTATAATATGAGTCGTCTCAGAAATGACCCTTTTTGAGACGCTCATTGAAGAAAATGGATTTAACACAACCGGGAACTCAGTCGGAGAATTGTCCGCTCTGCGGGGAACTTCCCGATAAATTGACCGTCAATACAGGTCGGGAGGAAGAATTTCCCGCCGCCTTTCACGAACTCGTTCCGATGGGCGCCCAATTCACCGGTCAGGGACAGTTTTCACAATTCCGCCGCTGTCCCGACTGCGACGCTTATTTCCTTTGGGAAGAATATCCGCAAATGTACGGGAGCGGCAATAATGATGAGGAACGCCTGATTCGTTTTTCGGCGAAGGCTTCGCGCCTCCTCGACAATCTTTTCGCTTCCGAGCCAAAAGCCCTCGCTGAACCTGCGGATGTCCGTGAATACTTCGAAGCCATTCCCTTATACGTGCTTTTGGAAATGCTCCAAAGCCGTGTCAGTGAAGCTCCGGACGTCGTAGCACCCTTTGTTCCGGAGCTGGTCAGTCTATTGGGAAAGTTCGGCGATACCTGGGTAAATCATCCGCTAGCCAATCTGTTAAAAAACTATGCCGCCGGCTCCCTGAAGCTTGCGGCGGAAGTCGAAGCGGCGGAGGCACAATATGCCTTTAGCATAATGGAAAGGCATTTTGCGCGCGCCGGTGTAGTTGTGAAGCATAGCGCCGCGCCGCAGGACTGGTCGCATTTCTGCTTGCTTTTCTATCTCAATGCCAATGAAGTTTTGGAGAATGAAATGCGGCACGCAGAATTGTTGACAGGGCTGTTAACCGAGATGGTCGATTTCATTCAGGCGTTCTCCGGTGAGAAGTTCACTAAAAACCTGTACGATTTACTGGTGGATTTCTATCCTCGCTATTCCTGGCTGGAGCCGTTTTTGCCCGAGTCGGCAAAGTTCAAAATAAGCGTGATGGAAGAGATGAAATCGGAAGACGACGACTATGATGAGCAATTACGGCTAGGACAGATGTCCTACTGATTTTCTTCAGCCGGTATCCGGAAACCGCCTATAAATATCTCGAAAAATAATGTGTTGTCGGCTTTGTGTCTAAAGTCACTTTTGAGACGGACTTTAGACACAAGCTTAAGCAATTTTGAGACAAACGGTAAAAATCTGTTACTATTGCCTCGTAGAAATATAATATGTTAAGAAACACAATCAGAAAAATAAAGGATAAAAAATGGCTTTCTTACCCTTTATTTTTGCTCTTTGTGGTTACGATTACTTTAGCGTTCATACCACATTATTCCTGCGCTTGTGCCGACGAAGGCAACAACAAAGTAAGAAACGGCTCAAAGTTAACTCAAGTTCTTATTTTTGCCGTTGAAGAAGTTACCTATGTTATTAGAAAATTTACTTTTCCCGGAAAATAGGCTTCACATCTAACTCAAACATTGATTGAATCAAATCTACATTTAATTTGCGGTTAGTTGAAAATGCGGCTGAGATAAGCTTGGAATTATTATTTCGAGACTCCGAGTAGTTTTTTTAACTTAAGAAACGCAGTAAAAATTCTTACCGGTTAAGGTAGTCTCACTTTCTCTCCAAATTCCAGCCGCAGACGACAATCAGGCAGGTAAAAAGCGGAATGAAAAAGGTCGTGCCGATGTAGTAGTAATGTTTTTCGGTGTTTCTGAAATAGAGGATTTGTATCCACGCGTCGATGATTGAATAAAGGAAGAACAAGCCTAAAGCGGCGTTGATGATTCTCCAGGCTAGAGACAATGGGTTTTTGTCCATAACGCTTTTTGTATAACATACGGGCGAAACAAAAAAAAGCGAAGAGCCGTGACGGGACTCTTCGCTTTCGTTTTGGTTGATTGAAAACTCAGCCTTTTCTGAGTTCGGTCAGAACCTGTTTGGCGACGGCTTTCAGCGTGTCGAAGACGCCGTCGCCTTTTGCCGCGACGGCTTCAAAAACCGGCTCGCCCTTGCGCTGGAGCTCGGCGGCGAGTTCTTCGCTCGGGACGACGTTCGGCAAATCGCGTTTGTTCAATTGCAGAACGTAGGGCAAATCCATCAGGTTGTAGCCCTGCGACTGGAGATTTTCTTCCAGATTGTAGAGCGATTCGATATTGGCGTCCATTCGCTCTTCCTGCGAGTCGGCGACGAAGACGACGCCGTCGACGCCTTTTAAAATCAGCTTGCGCGAGGCGTCGTAGTAAACCTGACCGGGAACGGTATACAGGTGAAAACGCGTTTTAAAACCGCGCACCGTGCCGAGTTCGAGCGGCATAAAATCGAAAAACAGCGTCCGGTCGGTTTCCGTCGCCAGGCTGATTAGCTTGCCTTTGGCGGTCGGCGCGGTCGAATCGTAGATGTATTGCAGATTCGTCGTCTTGCCGCACAAACCCGGTCCGTAATAAACGATTTTACAGTTGATTTCGCGTGAAGCGTAATTGATGAAAGTCATAAAATTTTCGATTTTAGATTTGCGATTTTCGATTTGGGGAAGCGGAAATTTTTAAATTCATATCCTTATCCAATCGCAAATCGGCAATCGCAAATCGCAAATTAACTAAACAGGCTGTCAATATCCTCGTCGGTAATTTCCGCGAAAAACGCGTTGCTTTGGGCTTTGTTCTGCTCGGAATTCTGCATCATCTCGTCTATCAGCGCGGCGACTTCGTGGCTGGCGCGCTTGGCGCGCAGCTTGACCAGCCCGAGCGTCGAGCGCTCGTTGAAGACGACGACCAGAAGGCTTCTGCCGATGACGCAGATGTAGATGCTTTCGTGCTCGCCTTCGTGAACGACCGCCGGGAAAACGTCTTCGCCGATAAGCTTCGCCATACTCGTCGTCGCGGCGACGTTTCCAGCCGCAAGGCTCGAAAAGCTCGTCGTGTCCATATCGCCGATGTCGCCGTGAAACGCAATCGGCTGACCATCGCGGTCAACCAGAAAAACGACGCGCGCCGCCGATTCGACACAGAGCCGCGCAAGCACTGTTTTGATTCTCTGAAACTGCTGTTCTTGTATGATAAAAGGCGTTTCTGCCATGAGTTTCTCGTCGCTCTCTGCTACTTGCTGTATTATTGGTAAAACGAGGGAAGAATTTTGTCAAATTCTCGCTAGTTTCATTTTTTTGAAAATTGGTTTAGACGATTTACCAGGCGGGTCTTGCGATAAACCGCATTTTTAATCTAGCATAACCGCCGTGCGGCTTCAAGTGTTTTTTTTGTTTTTGTTCGATAACTTTTCGCTGTGGCGGTTATCACAAAAACCTATTGCTCAGTCAATCTGAAAAGTGCTAAACTGGCTTTCGGAAAGCGCGCGCTCTCTCGGACACCGGCTGAAAATCGGAAATATAAGTGACGAACGAAAAACGGACGCCGCGCCGCCGGAAAATACTCCGCCCCGCCTTTTTTTTTAATTATGTAGAAATCCGCCCGCACCCGCTGAAAATGAGAAACCACCTTTTTTCACACAATTCGACCGGCTTGAATCTGGTCGCCATCGGCGGCGGCAACGGGCTTTCGACGCTTTTGTGCGGTTTGAAAAGATTTGTCGGCGCGGGCGAGCGCGAGCCGATATATCTGGAAAAGCTGTCGGCAATCGTCGCCGTTTCGGACGACGGCGGCAGCAGCGGCAGGCTGCGCGACGAATTGCAGATGCTGCCGCCGGGCGACATTCGCAACTGTATGGTCGCGCTTTCGGAGGATTCGCTGCTTTTATCGAAATTGTTCCAGCATCGTTTTCGCGGCGACGGCGAACTCGGCGGTCACAGCTTCGGCAATCTTTTTCTGGCGGCTTTAAGCGAGATTACCGGCGATTTCGCCGAAGCCGTCAAGCTCTCGTCCGAGATTCTGGCGAGCAAAGGTCACATTTATCCGGCGACGGTCGCCGACGTGCGGCTGGTCGCGGAATTGAATGACGGAAGAATTATCAGAGGCGAAACGAACGTCGGCAAATTCGGCGCTTCGATTCGCCGCCTGCGCCTCGAACCGGAAAAATGCAATCCACTGCCCGAAGCCCTGGCGGCGATTTACGAGGCGGACGTAATCACGATTGGACCCGGTTCGCTCTATACGAGCCTTTTGCCGCCGATTCTGGTCGAAGGCGTGGCGGAAGCGATAGCCGAATCGCGCGCGGCGAAAATTTTCGTCTGCAACCTGATGACGCAGCCCGGCGAAACCGACGGCTACACGGCGCGGCGGCATCTGGAAATCGTCCGCGAATACGCGCCGCAGATTAATTTCGATTACGTCGTCGTCAATAACCGCCTGATTAGCGAGCGGCAATCGGCGCTCTACGCTTCGGAAGGCGCGGAGCAAATCGGCGTTCACGGCTCGGTTTCGCCCGAGACGATTGAAGGTGCGGAAATCGTCTGCGGAAATTTGCTGGACGAAGGCGAAAAGGTTCGGCATCATCCCGAAAAACTGGCGCAGGTCGTGCTGCTCTGCGCCGCGCAGCCGAAGGTTTTGATTTAGCGTTAACCTGAAAGGCGCGAGCGGGCAAAGACGCAAGGGAAATAACCGGGTCGGTAAATTAATCGAGTAATTCGTCTTTTTACCTCTACTTTTCGTCTTAAAATCCTTTGCGTCCTTGCACCTTTGCGCCGTTGCGTTAAAATTTTTTGTGAGTATGGAAAATCTGTCCAACGAACAACCGAATCTGGACGTTCTGATTCTCGCCGCCGGGCTGGGGACGCGGATGCGCTCGAAGCTGGCGAAAGTCCTGCACCGGCTCGGCGGTCGTCCTTTGATTAATCACGTCTGCCGCACGGCGACCGCGCTCGCGCCGCGCAAGATTTACGTCGTCATCGGGCATCAGGGCGAGGACGTCAAAAGCGCGGTTCTGGAAGAACTGGACGAAAATCAGGTCGAGTTTGTCTGGCAGAACGAGCAGCTCGGCACGGGACACGCCGTCAACACCGCGCGCCGCTTTCTGGAAAACGAAGATTCGATTTTGATGGTGCTTTCGGGCGACGTGCCGATGATTCGCGCCGAAACCTTAGCCGCAATAGTGAGCAAGCACCGGACGCATCGCGGGCGCGGCGCGGCTTGCACGATGCTGACCGTAAAAC
>JALZHR010000063.1 GCA_030860665.1 Acidobacteriota bacterium | reverse complement strand
CCTTTTGCCTTTTGCCTTTCAAAATCTCTTTGGCGAATTCCACCAGATTGACTTCCATCAATCCGCCGCCGACGCTTCCGCACATTTCATTTCCACCGGCGGCAATCGCCATTTTAAAGCCCTGTCTGCCCGGACTGCTTCCCGCGCTTTCGGCGACGACCAGAAGCATCGCGTTTTGCTTTTGCTTTAAACGCGCCGCGATAAACTGCCAGATTTCCAAATCCTTTTTCATCTGAAAAGAAAATAAGGCAGAAGCCCGCGCGTGAGCAAGGGCGCTCTTTAAAGGGTAAAGGCTAAAGGCGCAAGGCGAAAGTTCGGAAATCGGCTTTACTTTATCCTTTCTCCTTTCGCCTTTCGCCTTTCGAGAGCGCCCTTGCTCACGCGCGGGCTTCTGCCTCGCTTTATCTGCACCTTACTTATTTTTCCGTTTTAGTTGCCGTCATACAGATTCATCAAAACCTTTTCAGCCGTAAAGGGCGCGTCGAAGGCAGGCGAGTTTTCGGAATTAAAGGCGCGGACGGCGTTGCGAATCGCAAAATATGCGCCGATGCCATACATCAAAGGCGGCTCGCCGACGGCTTTCGAGTTGAAAATGGCGAGATTTTCGCGCGCGGTTTCCAGCGGCAGAATATCAATCTGTTTCGGCGCGGAATAAACGTCCGGGATTTTATAGGTCGAAAGCGCGTTCGAGCGCAGCTTGCCCTGCGCGTCGTAGACGATTTCTTCCATCGTCATCCAGCCGATGCCCTGCACGATTCCGCCTTCGATTTGCCCGAAATCGACCGCCGTGTTCATAGATTTTCCGAAATCGTGACACGCTCTGACGAAATCAATCTCGTAAATTCCGCGCAGGCAATCGACCGTCACGCCGACAATAGCCGTGCCGTAAACGTGATAGGCGAACGGGTGACCTTTGGCGACTGACCAGTCGAAATTGATTCCGGCTGTGGCGTAATGCGCGTGTTCGCTTAAGTTTACACGCTGCATATGAGCTTCGTTGACAAGGACGAGCCAGTCGAGATTCGTGCTTTCTCCTTTGCGGAAAACGAAGCCGTTTTCGATGGAAATATCGTCGGCGCTCTGCGCTTCGACCAAATCCTTCGCCACGTTTTTCAGGCGTTTCAGAATCGTTTCGCAGGCAATCTGCGTGGCTTTGCCGTTCAAATCAGCCGCTGCCGAAGCCGCCGTCGGCGAAGTGTTGGCGATGCGCAGAGTGTTCGTCGTGTGAACGCGGACGCGATTTACCGGCATCGAGAAAACCGTCGAAGCGACCTGCGCGATTTTCGTGTTGACGCCCTGTCCCATCTCGACCGCGCCGGTCGAAACGGCGACCGAGCCGTCCGTGTAAACGTGCACGAGCGAGCGCGCCTGATTCATCGGCGTTTTGGTGAACGAGATGCCGAAGCAAATCGGCATCAGCGCGACGCCTTTTTTGACGAATCTGTTTTGTTTATTAAATTCGTCCGCGTCTTTTTGCAGGCGCGCAAAATCGAATTTTTCGTCGCCCTGCGTCCAGCTGGTCACGGCTTCGCTCGCGGCTTTTTGCCCGTAGGGAAACTCGTCGCCGTCACGCAGCAGATTTTTGCGCTGGATTTCCGACGCGGAAACGCCCAATTTTTCCGCCGCGTGCGCGATTGCCGATTCGATGACGAACATCCCTTGCGGTCCGCCGAAGCCGCGAAAAGCCGTGTTTGGCGGCAGATTCGTGCGGCAGCTATAGGCGGTCGCCGTGACGTTCGGAACGAAATAAGCGTTCGTGCAGTGAAACAAAGTTCTTTCCAGAACCGGCGGCGACAAATCGGCAGCCGCGCCCGCGTTCTGATAAAACACGGCTTCGTAAGCGACGATTTTCAAATCCGCGTCCAGCCCGATTTTGTAATCAGCCGAATACGGGTGCCGCTTTCCGGTCATCCGCATATCTTCCATCCGGTGCAGCGCATACTTGACCGGGCGTTTGGTCAATTGCGTTCCGACGGCGCAAATCGCCGCCCACGCGTTCGCCTGGTCTTCCTTGCCGCCGAAGCCGCCGCCGAGCCTTGTTACGTCGACCTCGACCAGATTCATCGGCAGCGCTGTCACGCGCGAAACGCACCGCTGCACGGCGGTCGGACCCTGCGTCGAAGAATAAACGCGCATTCCGCCCTGCTCGGTCGGAATCGTATACGCGCCCTGCGTTTCGATATACAGATGTTCCTGCCCGTTGACATCGGCGCGTCCCGTAAAAACGTGCTCGCAGTTTTTGAAAGCCTTTTCCGCGTCGCCGAGTTTAAAATGTTTCGGCGGCACGATTAAATCGCCTTTCGCACAGGCGACGCGCGGGTCTGTGACGATTTCGAGCGGCTCGATTTCCGCCTTGATTTTTTTTGCGCCGCGTCGCGCCTGTTCTTCGGTTTCCGCCAGAACAATCGCAATCGGCATTCCCTGAAAATGGACTTCGCCGTCAGCAAGCAAAGGCTCGTCCGGCAAGATTCCGCCGATTTGGTTTTCGCCGGGTAAATCCTTCGCCAGAATAACGCGGACGACGCCTTCGCTCCTTTCCGCTTCTTCAATCTCGACTTTTTTCAGGACGCCGTGCGCGACCGGCGAATCGTAAACGCACGCGAACAGCGTTCCCTGAATCAGCGGAATATCGTCCAGATAAATTGATTCGCCGCGCACGTGCGATTTTGAATCTACGTTTTTCATCAACTGTAAAATTTTAACTGAGAAATTGAATTGTTGAAATTTCCGCGCCAGGAATAAATCCGCGCAAATTTCTTTTTATTCGCTTCAGCGCGATTTATAAAGCTTAATAATTTATTTCCTGAAAGCCACGAGGCGCGTTTGTGCCCGATAAGAATTTCTTCATTTATGATTTTCTCAACAAACTCAATCGCCGCTTCGACGCATAAACTATCGTTATTCCGCTCGCAAATTATCTGGCTTTCAGCTGCCGTCATCGGATTCCCGTCGCTGAAGCCGACCTCGATGCAGTCGCCTCTTTCCAGAATCGAAAGAGAATGCCGCTCGTCTGCGGGCGAAGGAATTTTCAAATAGAGACTTTTCCGATTTATATCGTAATCCGCGTCGACGATTTCGGCGTATTTTCGCCATTCGGGAAAAGCGGCGAAAAGTTTACGAGATAGAATCCCTGAAAGCTCGCTTAAAAGTTCATCCTCCACAATCTTACTCTAAAATCGCATTTATATATCAAGTTAATAACCGAATATCGCGGCGTTTTTCGCGGCTCGCAACAAGAAGAAGCCGCCTATTTTTTCAGCTCGGTTTTTCTCTGTCCGACGGGCAGCGAGATGTAGAACGTCGTGCCCTTGCCGGGCGTGGTTTCAAACGTGATTTTGCCGCCGTGGGCTTCGACGATTTTCTTGACGATTGCCAAGCCCAGCCCCGAGCCTTTTTCGCCGCCCGTCGGCTTGCTTCTGCCTTTTGAAAAAGGCTTAAAGAGCGTTTCCGCCTCCTCGGGCGCAATCCCCGCGCCGTGGTCTCCGACCGATAAAACGACTTCTTCCTCGCCGCGCCTGAACGCTTCGATTTCGATTGCGCTGCCGGCGGGCGAAAACTTTAAGGCGTTGCCGATTAGATTGACCAGCGCTTGTTCGATTTTCGATTCGTCCAGACTCATTTCGGGCAAATCGCTCGCCAGATTCGTAATTATCCAGAGCTGTTTTTTTTCAGCCTGAACCCGGACTTGCCCGACGATGCGGTGAATCAGCGGGGCTAAATCGGCGGGCGCTAATTTCAAATCGAGCAGCCCGGCTTCGATTTTTGAATAATCCAGAAAATCATTGACCAGAGTCAGCATAAACTCGCTCGAAGAAAAAATTTTTTCAATGTATCTGGTTTGCGCTTCATTTAAATCTCCGGTTGCGCCCTTCAGCAAAAGCTGGGAGTAACCCAAAACGACTTGAAGCGGATTTCGCAAATCGTGAGCCGCCATTCCGAGAAACTGGTTTTTCTCGTCGTTGAGCCGCTTCAGCTCTATGTTTTTCTTTGCCAGCTCGCGATGAAGCGTGACCAGCTCGTTGTTTACGCGGCTCAGCTGCTCGTAATAATGCCGGTCGCGGTCGCTGTCCGCCGACAATTGCCGCGACAGATTTTTAATCGAGCGGCGGCTGGCGGCGCTGCTCCGCTGCTCGCCGTCCGGGTAGACCAGCCCGTTGTAAAAATCCAGAATCTCGCTTCTCGATTTCGCGCCGACGATGAGAAACGGTTCCTCGCCGCCGCCGTTGTCGCTCGCGCCGTCGTCGTCGCCGTTCCCGGCAGCCGCGCCCGCGAAATGAAGCGTCTCGATTTCATCGTTTTCACAAACGACGTTCATCTCCCAGCCGAAAGCCGTCTTTCGCTCGCGCAGCTCGGCGAAAAAGACTTCGGCTTTCGGCTGGGAAGCCGAATCGAGCAGATTCATAAAAGATTCGCCCGCCGACGGTCGGCGAGCTTCCGCGACCAGATTTTCGCCCGTCGTGATTACGTCCAGCACGAAACCCTGTTTATCGCAGCGCAGCGCGATGCCCGTAAATTGTTCTGAGCTTTTGTCAGTCATCTGCGTGACCTCACTGAGCCGTGTCTTTTCTCTCGCTCATCAGCCTGCCCGCCGTTTCGACGGCTCCGGGCGCGTCGTGCGAAAATCCGTCCGCGCCGATTTCCCGCCATAAATCCGGCGCGGCGTTAAACGGGTAGCCCCCGACCATAACCAGCGTGTTTCGGGTCTGCTCGTCGGCGCGAATCTTTTCAATCAATTCGCCGACGCCGCGAATGTGAAAGGTCATCGTCGCGGAAATAATAATCAGCTCGGCGTTTCTTTCTTTCAGCGCCTGCAAAATCGCGGGCGCGGGCGTGTTTGCGCCCAGATAAAAAGTGTCCCAGCCTTCCAGCTCGAAAAAATCCGAAACCATTCGCACGCCGATTTCGTGCAGCTCGCCCGAAACGCACGTGGCGACGAGCGCGCGCCCGTTTCTTTCGGTCGAGAAAATATACGGGTAAAGCTGCGACATAATCAACTGCGTGGCGGCGGTGCAGTAATGCTCCTGCGCGACGCTGATGCGGTTCAGCTGCCACAGTCGCCCGATTTCCCGCTGCGTTTTCAGAAAAACGTGAAGATAAATTTCCCTGACGCTCGCCGCGCGCGAATCCACCGCTTCGAGAATCAGGCGGCTCGCTTTGTCGCGCCTGCCGCGCAAAAGGGCGTCCAGATAAGCGGCGGCTAAATCGGAAAGCGGTTCTTTATCGGAAATAACCGGCTGCGGCTGCTGCTGCAAAAATCCGTCTTCGATTTCGCCGAGATGCTCAAGTCCGAAATCGACATACTCGCAGGCGATTTGACTTAAATCGCCCGGAAGCGTTTCGGCGAGCGATTCGCGCAGGACGACCAGGTGCTCGGCTAAATCCTTTTCCGGGATTCCGCGCGCCGCCAGCATCGCCCGCACCCAGACGACGTAATAGGCAAACAGCAAACGCCGCGAGACGCGCAAAGCGTTCGATAAATACGAGAGATGAAAAAGGGCGTCCTGCAAACACTTGGCGCGCCCGGCAGCGCCGTATCGCGCTTCCAGTTCCGGCTTGAGCTTAAAGTGCCTGTCGGTCACCGCTTCGGCGATTGCAGACCGGTTGTCGTCAATCGCCGCCCCTGCTTTTTGATGGATTTCGTTCAGAGCTGCCACTCTCCCCGATTCTTTACAACCTACGAGCAAATATGCTCGAAAAATTTGAGTTCGACGCTTTTCGGCACTAATTTCAACCCTTTCGGGATTCCCTTGTGCGATTCGTGATAAAGATGGCTGTGATGCCAGCGCCGAAAGCTTTCCTCGTCCGTCCAGATGGTCATCAGCCAGATTTCCTGCGGATTTTCGAGCGGGCTTAAAACTTCCATTCGCAGAAAGCCGGGTGCGTCGTCAACCAGGTGCGGGCGCTTGAGAAACGCCTCGCGGACGGCTTCCTTCATATCGTTTTTGATGACAAAACGACTTAAAGCGACAAAACCGCCTGCGGCTCTCGATTCGGATGTTTTATCTTTCGCTTCCATCCTCTGAATTCGTATTGTTGCAAATCGGAAAAGGAAAATCCCAGAAGAGTTTAATTCAAGACGATTAATTTTGCTACAGGTATTTTCACCTGGAAAACGCCGGGAACAGTTCGGCGAAGTGCGCCTGGAAAAGCTGTCCGAGAAGCAGCCTTTTATATTCCGCCGAGCCGCGTACGTCGGAAATCGGGCTGATTTCCGTTTGCAGAATTTCATTCGCTGCGGAAATCGTTTCTCCGTTAATTTCCTTGCTGCGCAGAAACTCCGAAGTTTTTTTCAGATATAAGGGAATCGGCGCGACGCCGCCCGCCGAGATATGCGCTTCGATAATTTTAGCTAAACCGCCCGCCGCCGCTGCCGACGATTCCGCCCTGAGCGAAATCGCCGTGTTGACCGAGGCGATGTCCAGAAACGTGCGCTTGCTGACCTTCTCGAAATTGAAATGCGAAAAGCCCCTGCGAAAACGAATTTTCGTGATGAATTCGTCGTCGGTTTTCGCCAGCGTTTTATAGCCGAGATAAAGCTCGCGCAGGGGCATTTCGCGGTCGTTATTGAAAACAACGCCCGCATCCAGAGCCAGAAACCACGCCGTCATATCGCCAATCGGCGAGGCGTTGACGAAATTTCCCGCCAGCGTCGCCATATTGCGAATCGGCGTCGAGGAAACCAGCTTCAGATGTTTGTAAAGATTCGGAAACAGGCGCTGCATCACGGGCGACGCCAGCAAATCCGTGACGGTCGCCGACGCGCCGATTTCGATAAAATCGCCGTTTTCCCGGATTCCGCGCAAAGCCGCGGCGTCGAAAAGATTCTCCGCCGCCGCACCGACCATCTCGTCGTGACGCTGAACATATAAATCCGTGCCGCCGCCGATGAAGAATTGTGGATTGCGGATTGCGGATTGCGGAATTCTCGATTCTGAACCCGGCATTAGAGATTTGAAATCAGAAACTTCAGTTCTTAATTCTTCCAGCCGATTTTTGATGCCGGAAAAATATTCGGGAACGAGATTTTTTGAAATGGCGAAGCGCAGCCGATTTTCTGCGGCTGAATTTTTCGCGACTGATTCCGGCGTTTCCGGTTCGCCACCGTTTTTTCGGTTCAAAATTTCCGCTAAATGCTGCGCCGCGCGCTCGATTGATTTGTAGCCGGTGCAGCGGCAGATGTTTCCGTCAATCGAAGAAACCGCCGCCTCGCCGGTTTTCGCCGTTTCATCGAGACAGAATCCGGTCAGCGACATCACGAATCCGACCGTGCAGAAGCCGCACTGCGTTCCGCTTTCGTCGACCAGCGCCTGCTGAACTCCGGTCAGTTCGCCGTCCGGTTTGTTGATTCCTTCGACGGTGACGATGTGCTTGCCGCGCGCATTCGCCAGAGGCATCAGGCACGAAGTCATCGAGCGATATTCGACCGCTGCGCCGTCGTCACTGTTCAATTCGCCGACCAGAACCGTGCACGCGCCGCAGTCGCCTTCGCGGCAGCCGATTTTCGTGCCTTTCAGATTCCGGTGATAACGTACGAAATCGAGCACGGTTACGCCCGGCGGCAAATCGGTTTCAACCGTTTGATGATTGAGAATAAATTTAATCATTCAAAATTAAGAAGGAAAATAACCGGAATGAAAGAAACGAAAGAGATTTTCTCGTTGTTCTAACTCCTGTTTATTCCTGTAATTCCCGTTAGAAACGGCGAATCAGAATCACGCCGATTGTAATCAGCGTCACGCCTAAAAGCCTCGGAATATTAATTTCCTTGACCGGCACGCCGAGAAAGCCGAAATGGTCGATGACCAGAGTTATCAGCATCTGCCCGGCGATGATTAAGCTGAATGTTAACGCCACTTCCAGCCTCGAGACAACCGTCACGGTCGCCGCCACGAAAAATGCGCCGAGCAGACCGCCCGTCCACGCGACGAGCGGCGCGCCTTTCGCCGAAGCCAGATTTCCCAAGGATACGCCGGTCGCCACGCTATACAGAAACAGCGCGATTGTACCGACGGCGAAAGAAATGAAAGCCGACAGAATCGGGCTTCCGACCGCGCCCGCCAGCTTGTTGTTGACGGCGGCTTGCGTCGGCATCATCATTCCGGCAAGGATGGCGAGAACGATGAAAAAATAATTATTGAAAAAAGAACTCATTTTTTCATTTAACATTTAACATTTAGCATTTAACAAGAAGAACCTGATAAATGTTAAATGTTAAATGTTAAATGATTTAATATCTCGTTTTGTCCGCTTTATTTTCCCAGTTGCGAAAGACTTCGAGCGCCTCGTCGCGCAGGAAATTGGCGAGCTTCATCTGGCGGTGCTCGTAGTTTTTTTCGATTTCCTCGTAGATAAACTGGTCGTCGAAACCGATGCGGGCGGCGTCCTCGCGCGTGCAGCCGAAGAAAACCTTCTCCGGTCGCGCCCAGTAAATCGCGCCGAGGCACATCGGGCAAGGCTCGCAGGAAGTGTAAATCGTGCAGCCGTCGAGCTGAAAAGAGCCGAGCCGCGCGCAGGCGTCGCGGATGGCGACGACTTCGGCGTGCGCCGTCGGGTCGTTGGTCGAAGTCACGCGGTTGCAGCCTTCGCCGATAATCTCGCCTTCGCGCACGACAATCGCGCCGAAAGGTCCGCCCGCGTTCGTGTCGATTCCGTTTTGCGCCAGAGCAATCGCCCGCCGCATAAAATATTCGTCCTGTTCCGTCATCTGTCAGCTATCAGTTGTCAGCCGTCAGTTATCAGCAATCGCCTGCCAGTCGCAATTTGAGTGAAATTTGAAATCTCGAATTAAATTCAATCATCTGCTGACTGCTGATAGCTGACGGCTGCCTATTATTGTTTCGGTTTTAGTTTTATCTCGAAAAGCCTTTTCCATCTTTTGCCGGTCACAAAAATACGGTCGTTCTGCGCATCGTAAGCAATTCCGTTTAAAGTGTTTTCGCTGTTGGTGCGAACGTCTTCGGGCGAGATGTCCGCCAAATCAATCCAGCCGACGATTCTGCCCGAAGCCGGTTCGATGCGGGCGATGTAATTCGGCTTTCCGATGTTCGGCAGAAACCCGTGCTCGCTCTGCATAGCGTCCTTTTCCGAATGCCAGATGTTCGCCCAGATTTCGCCCTTGACGAATTCCAGCTCGTTTAAGTGATAAACGGGCGCGCCGTCCTCTTTTTTGACCGTAATCGTGCGGGCGACGCTGAGCGTTTCCGGGTCGAGAAATTTAATAATGTGCGTGCCGTCGCTCAAAATCAGGTGCGTGCCGTCCGTCGTCAAGCCCCAGCCCGAACCCTGGTATTTTATCTCGCGCACGGGCTTTAAGCTTTCCAGGTCATAAACGAAAGCCGTGTTTTCCTGCCACGTGATTTGATAGATTTTGCCGTTCAGGATGGTCATTCCCTCGGCGAAATATTCTCTGGCTAATTCGTGTTCCTGCACGATTTTTCCGCTCGCCGGTTCGACCTTGCGCAGCGTCGAATCGCCGTATTCACCGGTGCTTTCATAGAAAAAACCGTTGTGAAAAACCAAGCCCTGCGTAAAGGCTCGCGAATCGTGCTTATAGGTGTTCACGATTTCGTAGGTCAAAATGCCCGGCGCGAAGCCGCTGCTGTTGCTGGACGCCGTTTTGTTCGGGCTGGCAGTGTTGTTTCCGGCAGTGTTTCCCACGTTTGAATTGACGCTCGGCATACGATTTTCGCCGCCGCTGCCGCCGCTGCCGCCGCAGGCAAAGGCAAAAATCGCAAATATCATTAAGCCAAAAAGACGCATTTTTTATAAATCCCGATTTAAAAAGATATTTAACTTTAACGCAAATTCAGAAGAAGTTTCAGCCGCAGAGAGCACGGAGTTTTTTGAGAAAATTCAAAGCGGACTTCGCGGCTCGATTTGCAGGATAACATTTTTCTTAATATTCGCGTTCATCTGCGTAAATCTGCGGCTTCATATTCTTAAAAAAACCTCGCGTCTCTTCTCTGTGTTCTCTGCGGCTGAATTTATTAACGCGCGCCCGCGCCGGTTCTGGTTGTTTTCGCCAGCGCTTTTTCTATCGCGCCGCGAAAGGCTTTTGCCGACAAGCCGCGAACCTTGACGCCGTTGACGAAAATCGTCGGCGTCGAGCCGACGCCGTAGCTTTTGCCGTCAGCCATATCGCGACGCACTTCGCCCGCAAATTTTCCGCTTTGCAAGTCTAACTCAAATTGCTCGACATTTAAACCCGAATCGGCGGCGTATTTTCGGAGCGAAGCGGCGTCCAGCGCATCCTGATTGCGATAAAGAATCTCGGTGTATTCAAAAAATTTGCCCTGCGCGTTGGCGGCGTTGGCAGCCTGCGCGGCGAGAAAAGCGTCCTTGTGAATCGCCGTCAGCGGAAAATCGCGCACGACGAAGCGGACTTTATCGCCGTATTCGGCTAAAACTCTCTGCAAAACCGGATGCGTCGCCGCGCACGCCGGGCATTGAAAATCCGAAAACATCACGACCGTTACGGGCGCGCTCGCCTCGCCGCGCGCCGGGTCGTCCGTTTCAATCGAAATGTTCTGCGCGAAAGGCTCAGGCTCTTTGACCAGAATCTGCGCGTTGTATTGCCGGAAAAGCCTCTGGCGGAAATCCTCGCGCAGCTTTTCGCTTTCTTCGTTGGAAAAATCGCGCATCTTGTCGGTCACTTCGCGCGCAATCAAATCGCCGTAATCGACGCCCGCTTTCTGCGCCTCAGTTTCGACCAGCTTCGTGTAAATCGTTTCTTCCAGAGCATTTACGACCGCATCGTAAATCTCGGCGCGAAAGTCGTAAAGCTCGCGCCTTGCCCGCTGCTCGAACTGCGCGACGGTGATTCTTTTCGCGCCGACGGTGAACAGAACGTCAGCCGCCTTGAGATTCGGCGCGTTCAGAGGCTTGCCGGGCGCGACTTTGTATTTCGCCTGCAGCCGCTTGACGAAAGCGACCAGCGCTTTTTGTTCGTTTTCGTGGCGCAGGAAGTGGACAATCTGCCCGCGCACTTCTTCGAGGCTGCGGTCGCCGATTTTCGCTTTATTCGTGTTGTAGACGGCTTTGATTTGCGCTTCGGTCGGCGCGGGGGCTTTCGTTCTGATTTCTTCGGAGAGCGTTTCGACCTCGATTCGGCGCGCCGCCGCTTCGCTTTCCAGCAGCGTCTCGACGACCATCTGCGTCAGAATCTGCTGTCTCATCTGCGCGGTTTTCGCGTTGCGCTGTTTATACGCCTCGCGCAGTTCGGGCGGCAGGTCGGCGACGGTGAATTTCTGCCCGCCCGCAGCCGTGGCGAGAATTTCGGTGTTTGTCGTCTGGGCAAGCAACGTGAGCGAGAAAACAAACGTGTAAAAAAATGCGATAAAGAATTTCATAACTGCCTGGAAGATTATTAAATAAATGAAAGCGTAAACTCTTACAATCCTGTTTGCGCGTTCCGCCGGTTTGAAGCCGTCCGGCTGAATTTCAAAAAATTTTCGGAAACGCGGATTGCTTCCGTTTCAGATGGCGCGCCGAAGATTCCGGGATGCACAATCTTTGCCAGAATTTCCGCTCCGTCGACGACGCGCGGCGCGGGACGCGAAAAATAAGCGCTCGCGTCCAAAGCCCAAATCTCGCCGTCTTCGATTGCCGGAATTTGGCGAAAGCTTTCGGGAAAAATCGTATTCGGAAGCTGCCGCAAAATGTCCGCCGCGTAATAACCGCACGGAATCAGCACCAGAATATCGGGCGCGGTTTCGACGATTTTTTCATAAGTCGTAGAGACGCTTTTTTCGCCCGCGTCGCCCAAAAGACAAAAGCCGCCCGCCGCTTTCGTCTGTTCGGGAACCCAGTGACCGGGCGCAAACGGCGGCTCGAGCCATTCGAGCATAAAAACTTTCGGACGCGTTTCGGCTTCCGCCGCCCGCCCGCGAAGCCGACAGAGTCTTTCCCGCAGATTCGTCACGACTTCCGCGGCTTTTTCCGAAACGCCGCATAATTCGCCGACGGTTTCGATGTTGGCGAAAATATCTTCAATCGTGTTCGGCTCTAAGGATACGACCTGCGCGCCCGCGACATACATTCGCGCCGCCCGCTCGACCGTTTTATAACTGACGGCGCAGACCTCGCAAAGCTCCTGCGTGATAATCAAATCCGGCTCGAGTTCGGCAAGCAGCTCCGTATTCAAATCGTAAATCGAGCCGTGACCGTCCAATTGCGAGCGCACGGCGTGGTCTATCTCGGCGCTGGACATCGTTTCGTGCGAGATGCGGCTGGCGGTCAGGTGCGGCTTGCCCGCGATTGACGGCGGATAATCGCACTCGTGCGTGATGCCGATTAAATTTTCTTCCAGCCCGAGCGCGCAGACGATTTCCGTCGCCGAAGGCAAAAGCGAAGCGATTCTCATAAGCATTTAAATTTACCGTAAATCCGCTGGTCTAGTCGAGAGT
>JALZHR010000335.1 GCA_030860665.1 Acidobacteriota bacterium | reverse complement strand
GCTTAATGCTGAAAGAAAAAGCGGTTGAAGCTATTCCCGCGAGTAACGGCAGCGATAGCGGCAGCGGCAGTCAGGCTTTGGCGCAAACCGGCGCGCTTCCGGTTTCGTCAAAGCAGATTTCCAACGAGCAGTTGATTGCCGAGGAAAAATCCCTTCTCGCCGAAGAGGAATCGGTCGAGAAAAATTATCAGGGCTGGCGCGGCTACGCGCGGCTTTTCCGCGTTTCGCGCGTCATCGGGATGCTGTCGCTGTATCTTTATCTAGACCAATACGACCTGCATCACGCGCAGCACGAAAAACAAGCCGAAGCGCGGATGCAGACCGCCCGCCGCCTGACGTGGCTCGCCGTCGCGGGCGAATATTTTTACAAAGTCCGGCTCGCTTTCTTTCACTGGTTTATGCTTCTCGCGCGGCGGTTTTTTCTCGGCAGCGAGACTAATCGCGAAGTTCAGCAGGAAAAACAAGCCGTCTGGCTGAAAGAAAATTTAATCGCTCTCGGACCGACTTTTATCAAAATCGGGCAATCTCTGGGCACGCGCGCCGACCTTCTGCCGCTTCCGTTCGTCAAATCTTTGGGGGAATTGCAGGACGCCGTGCCGCCTTTTCCGAACGAAATCGCGTTTGCCCGCATCGAAAAGGAGCTCGGCAGAAAGATAAACGAGGTTTATGCGGAATTCGACGTCGAGCCGGTTGCCGCAGCCTCTTTAGGTCAGGTTTACCGCGCCCGGCTTTTCACGGGCGAGGAAGTCGCCGTCAAAGTCCAGCGCCCGAATCTCGCCGCAATCATCAAGGGCGACATCGAAATCCTGCGTAAAGTCGCCGGATTTGCCGAAAGATTTCCGTCTTTGAACGAAAACGCCGACTGGGCTGGAATGCTGCGCGAATTCGACGAGACGATTCACGAAGAGATGGATTACGCCTCGGAAGGTCGCAACGCCGAGCGCTTCAGCGAAAGCTTCAAGGACTGGACGAACGTTCACGTGCCGAAGATTTACTGGCGCGCGACCAGCTCGAAAGTGCTGACGATGGAGTTTATTCACGGCACGAAGGTCGTCGAGCTGGACGCTTTGCGGGCGCGCGGCATCTCGCCGGAAAAAGTCAATCGCCTTTTGATTCGCACTTACCTGAAACAGCTTCTCGAAGACGGATTTTTCCACGCCGACCCGCATCCGGGCAATCTGCTGGTGATGCCGGACGGAAGGCTGGCGTTTTTCGATTTCGGAATGGTCGGGCGCATCACGCCGCAATTGCAGTCAAAGATGATTGACGCCTTTTTTCACGTCGTGGCGAAAGACCCGCAAGCCATAGCGCAGGATTTGATTGATTTGAACTTCCTGAAACCCGGCGCGGACGAATCGAGAATCAAGGAAGTCGTCGTCAAAATGTTCAAGCTGCATCTCGATTTAAAGCTCAAAGACGTCAATTTCAAAGAATTGACCTACGATTTGGCGGACGTGATGTACGATTACCCGTTTCGCCTGCCGTCGAATTTCACGTATATTATGCGCGCGCTGATGACGCTCGAAGGCATCGGCATCATCACCGACCCGGAATTCAATTTCTTTGAAACGGCGAAGCCCTACGCCAAAGAATTTATGCTCCGGCGCGAGGGCAAGGATTTGCGTAAATTGTTTATCGATAAATTGCTCGGACGCGACGAGGAAGGCGGCAAAATCGACTGGAACAGAACCTGGAAGCTGGCGAAACTGGCGGCTAAAACCGTCTGGAATTCCGGCGGCAGCAAATAGCCTTTTTAAATTTATACGAATTAGAGAAAATCTGAGCGGGGCGCGGAATTTTTTCCGGCGCTCGCTTTTGTTTTGTTTATGACGAACGCGGCGCGAAAAATAAAAATCGCTTACATCGAAAACGATTTTCCGATTGCCGATTTAACCGGCGAAAACTGGGAAAGAGCAAGGGAAATCTCTATCGAAAAATACTGGTCGGGCGAGCGAGCGCCGGGCGGAAGACATTCGCAGGCGCGCCTTCTGTGGTCTGAAACCGCGCTTTACGTTCGGTTTGAAGCCGCTCAAGCCGAGCCTCTGATTATTTCCGCAGAACCGAATCTGGAAACGAAAACGCGCGGGCTTTGGGACAGGGACGTCTGCGAGATTTTCGTCGCGCCGGATAAAAACGAGCCGCAAAAATATTTCGAGTTTGAAATCGCGCCGACCGGCGAGTGGATTGATTTGGCGATTCACCAATTGCCCGACCGCCGCGAAACCGATTTCGGATACGATTCGGGAATGCTCACGGCGGCGCGAATTGAGAAAGATAAAGTTTTGATGGCGATAAAAATCCGCTGGAAAGCCTTTGGCAAAACGCCGAAAGCGAATGACGTCTGGCGCGGAAATCTGTTTCGCTGCGTCGGCGCGGGCGCGACGCGCGGCTATCTGGCGTGGCAGCCGACCCGAACAATACAGCCGGCTTTTCACGTGCCGGAAGCGTTCGGCGAGTTTGAGTTTTTAGAATAAAGCGAAATTTGCGGAATTATCTTTTCGGCTTTTTGGATTTTGAGAGTTTCTTCAAATCAACGTCTGCGCCTTTTATGACGCTGCCGTCATTAAAATCAATTTTTTCCTGAGTTTCTGAAAAATAACAGATTCGCGTGTATTCTTCTTTGCCTGCAACGACGACAAAGGCGATTCTGCCCAATTCATCCAGCTTCTTACGCAAGGCGAAAGCTTCCAACATTCGCAGGATTCGGGCGTTTATTTGTCTTTGAGTCGGTTTTCCGCGAAAAGACAAATAAAAAACTACCGAACTGCCGGAATACTGCCGCAGTTGAAACATAACCTGATCCATTTGGAAATATTCTTCCCGGAGCGAAACTTTTCCATAAGTGTCGCGGCAATTATGCGGCTCGCATCTTGCGACAGCCTGTGTCTCTGAAAAAACGTTCGGACACCCTTCCGGCAAGCCTTTAATTTCAACAGTTACGGTAATATTTGAAGGGTCGTCTTGCCGAGCGCGAAGCTCGATAGACGGAGTTCCCTGCCCCGAAATAATTTCTCCCGCACTAATTTCCCACAAATATTCGAGCTGAAAATTCTCGGCATTTTCGACCTTCGCAGTATAAGTCACCGGTTCACCGCTTGTCGGGGCAGCTATTCCTGAAGGACCGATGACGGATATTTCCGGGCAGGGCGAATTTTCAGCTTGCGCGTAAGTATTGATTGGAAAGGCTAAACAGCAAATTATAATCAGAAAAAATTGTCTCATAATTCCGCCGGTTTTCAATCAATTTAATCGAAAATTTCCCGAACGCAAAATTTTTTTCAAAAAATCTTTGTTTCACACTTGAAACGTGAAACAAACTATGCTAGATTTGTTGCATCAATGAAACGGATTGCCTTTGATGGTAATCACTTAATGGACGAAATCTAAAGTAAAGATTTAGCTGGCACAAGAAAGAGAAAGCAAGTAAGTAAGGAGAAGTAAAGTTATGACGAAACCGAAAATCAATCCGTTGAGCCGCATTCCGCGACAGCAGCGCCTGGTGATGGCGATTCGCGGCGGCGCGGGCGTCGGCAAAAGCCATTTTATTCGCTCGATGAGTGAAGCGGGCTTGGGAAAGCTTTGTATTTTTGACACCGAGCGCAAGGCGCGCCTGCTGCGCGGCGTCGGCGTCCAGTTCGACGCTCTGGAAATCGAAACCACCGACGAGCTTCCGGAATTTATCGACTGGGCGATTAACGGCGAGGGACGCGAGCAGAATTACGGCTGTTTCGCGCTGGATTCGTGGGCGGCGTATTTCGGCGCGAAGCACTCGGAAATGATTGAAGCCGTGCGCGAGAAAACCGGCGACCCGCTGGCGCAGCCGAGCGCCGAAGAACTGGCGGCAGACCAGATGATTTTGCAGGGCGTTTTGCGTAAGCTCTGCATCGAAAGCGGAAAATCAATCGTCATCGCCGACCAGATTCCCGCCAAAGGCAAGGAAGCGAAAGAAGACAACGAAATCGGGCGCGTGCTGCCGATGACGGCGAGCGGTCTGGAATATTTCGTGGACGTGATGGTCGAAGTCAGCTTGCAGGAACGCGAAGGCGAAATCGTGCGCGTTTTTCAGGTCGTCAAATCCAATTCGCCCGCTTTCGAGGTCGGCTACGAATTTGTCGGAAACGTCACGTTCAAGGATTTTCTCGACCATATGCGCGGCGAGCAGGCTCTGGAGCTGGCGTTTGAAACGCCCGCGCCGTCGAAAGTTCCCGAGTTTATCGAGGAGCGCCAGCCGCTTTCGCTCGTTCAGCAGAACACGATGACGATTGACGAGCTTATCGCGAAGGCGGAAGCGAACGGCTTCAAAAAAGCCGACATCGTCACGGGCGCGAAGATTTATCACAACCAGCCGAACATCTATCACCTGTCGGCGGAGCAAGTCGCCGATTTGGACAGACGAATGACGGCGCGCATCGAAAAAACGAAAAATCAGCAGCAACCGAGCGCGAGCGACGAAAAACCGGCGACGAAACGCGCCAGAGTAGCCTAAATAATTAAATAAAGTTTCGCACTGGCAAAAGGCGAAAAAGGAAAGGGAAAGAAATTTCGGGAGCATAGTTCTTTCCCTTTTTCCGTTTATAAAAATATAAAATCCCTTTCTACGCAAACAGTTAATTTCCTCTTAAAATATCCTCTGAAAGATTCGATTAAGCGGGCGGTAAGCAAGCAATCAGGTTTTGAATTTCGTGAAAATTAAGGAGAAAATTTATGTTGCGAATAATTCTCGGAGCAATCGCCGGATTTATTATCTGGTCAATTTTGTGGGTCGGCAGCGACACGCTGCTTTCGGCGATTTCGCCCGGCTGGTACGGCAAAAATCTGTCTGAGCTGGCGGCGGCGGTGAATAATAAAACCTCGTTTACGGCTGACTCGACGATTTTGCTCGTCGCGCTCGTCCGGAGCGTGATTTTTTCGCTGGTTTCCGGCTTCGCCGCGGCTTCAATCGCCCGGGAAAATACGAAATCGACGCTCGCGCTCGGTGTTCTGCTTTTACTGTTCGGAATTTTTATCCAGTCGGTTTACTGGAATTACGTACCGCTCTGGTATCACATCCCGTTTTTGCTTTTGCTGATTCCGGTGACGATGATAGGTGGAAAATTACGGAAAAGTTAACCGCAAAAGAATACAAAAGAGAATTAACAGGGATAGCAGGATGGATAGGGATAAAAAGATATTTTTTATTTAAATCATCCCTGTAAATCCTGTCATCCATGTTAATTCTCTTTCGTATTATTCTTTGGCGGCTAATTCTTCCCGAACGGATTTATTTTTTGCAGCCATACGGGAAGCGGCAGCCAGGTTGAATTTTGCCTGTAGGTTTGGCGGTTGAGGCGTTCGATTTTCCGCTCCGCCGCCTGCTGCAATTCGTCGGGCGGCAAATCCGCCTCGCGCTCGTAGCAGGCGTGTTGAATGCAGGGCGCGGGCTTGCCTTCCCTGTGAATCAGGCAGCCGACGCCTTTTTCAAACAGCGGGCAGGCGAAGGTTTGCGCGAAAGTGTCGCCGGAGTCTTTTAAATCGTATCTTTCAATCGTCTCAAAAGCGCGGCGGTAAATTTCTTTTTGTTTCGCGTCGCCGAGTTTTCGCAGGGCTTCACGAATCGCGACCGCTTCCAGACGTGTGACGTGAACGTTGACGAAATGCGCGTCGGTGCAGCACGCGCCCTGTGTCGGGCACGTCAGGCAGTCTTGCGCGCGCTGCTCGTAGTTCTCCCGTATAAAATTCTGAAAATCGGTTTTTAGTTTTCCGAGTTTCGACAAAGCCTGTTTTTCCGAAAGCGGTTTCATTTGCTACAATTTGATTACAAATTACAAATTACAAATTACGAATTACGAATGAAGGAAATATTCTTTTAATTCGTAATTCGTAATTTGTAATTCGTAATTGATTTTAAATTCTACATCAAAGCGGAGAAATATGCTGAACGAAGGCGATATTGCACCTGATTTTACGACCCGAGACCAGAACGGGAAAGAAGTAAAGCTGTCCGATTTTCGCGGGCGGCGCGTGGTTTTGTATTTCTACCCGAAGGACGACACGCCCGGCTGCACGAAACAGGCGTGCAGCTTGCGCGATTCTCACGACGTGTTTGAGGAAAAAGGAATAAAGGTTCTCGGCGTTTCCAACGACGACGAAGCCTCGCACCAGAAATTCATCTCGAAATTCAACCTGCCTTTCGATTTGCTCGCCGACACGGAAAAGGAAATCGTGAGCGCATACGGCGTTTACGGCGAGAAAAATATGTACGGCAAAAAGTATATGGGCATCAATCGCACGACGTTTCTGATTGACGAAAACGGCAAAATCAAAAAGATTTTCAAAAAGGTCAACGTCAGCGAGCACGCCGACGAGGTTTTGAAAGCTTTTGAAAGCTGATGTCAGAACCGCCTGCGGTAGCGGGCGGTTTAAGCTGAGAGTTTCAGGTTTCAAGCTTCAGATTTCCAGTTTGCAGATTCTTTCTCTGAACTCTGAACCTTGAACTTTGAACTAATCCGAGTTCAACCGCCCGCTACCGCAGGCGGTTCTGACTGCCCCACGACGAGTTTTGAATATGTCGAAAAGCAGGATGAGCTGGGCGGAGATGCTGGACGTTCTCACCGATTCCGACCGGCGGCGAAATACGATTTTGGAAAAGCCTTCGGAGATTGAGCGAACGGCTTTGTTTCTGCTGCGGCGCGAAGGATTTTCCGGGCAGCTCGCGCCGCAGACGCAGCAGAATTACGACCTTGAGCTTTTCAAGCCGGGCGCGGAACGGCTCGCCGTTTCGGTGCGCAATCATCGCGCCAAGGTTCATCTCGGACAAATCGAAAAATTTCTCGATTTTCTGGACAGGGAAAACCAATCGGACGCTTTCGCGGGCGGAATTTTCATTTCGACCAGCGGCTTTACGCCTTCGGTTTACGCTTACCTGCGCGATGAAAAAATAACGAATCTGCGGCTGGCGATTTTGCGCGGCAGTCAATTAATCTGGGATTGCGAGAAAATAGACGGCGACGGCGAGCGCGAGAAAACGACTTACATCGGCGTTTTCACCTGCAAGGGCGGCGTCGGCAAAACCACGATTGCGGCGCACCTGGCGGGCGCGTTTGCGCTGAACGGCTACGATGTCGCGCTGCTCGATTTAGACCGCCAGCAGAATCTGAAAAAACTGCTCGGCGAAGGCGTTTATCTGCCCGCGCCGGCGAAAGAGAAAATCGGCTCGGTCATTTCGGTTCTGAGCCACGAAGATTGGGACGAAAAGGCGTATAAAGACACGAAAATCGTCGTCTGCGACTGCAACCCGGAATTCGACGCCAACCCGATAGATTTTATCCGCAATTTCGATTACTGCCTGATACCGACGACGCTCAACCCGCTCGGCGTCAACAAAAACGCCGACGTTATCAAGCGCACTTTTACGGAGATTCGCCGCGTCAACGAAAAAGCGCACCTGCACGTTTTGATAAACAACCTGCACACGGACGAGGAAAATCGCAACGCCCTTTTGAACCGGGTTTTAAAAACGCAGTTCAAACAATTTACCGAGCGCGATTCGCGCTGTCATTACATCGACCCGGCGGAATGCGCGATTCGTTTCAGCAAACAGCTTTTATACTGGGGCTTTCACATTTTTGAAAACTCGCGCCCGCAGCTCGCCTTTCGCTCGGTCGGCGGTTATTCGTATCCGCGAATGGATTTTCTGAAACTGGTCGATTATCTGGAAATGCAGGCGCAATTTCAAAAGGCGAAAGCCAAATTCTTCACCGCCGGAAGTTAAATAAAACGCGGAATGCGGAACGCGGAACGATGAATTGCAGTTTCAACC
>JALZHR010000310.1 GCA_030860665.1 Acidobacteriota bacterium | reverse complement strand
GTCGTGCCTGTGCGGCGGCGACGACGATTCCGACAATAAAAATAAAAACACGCTCGTTCGTCAAACGCCGCGAAATAATAATAGCAGTAAAAATACCGACAACAACGAATCATCGTCTTCTTCCTCGTCGCCGACAATGGAAAATAATTTAACAAGCTCCGAGACAATCAAAAACCAATCTTACCAGGACAATCTGCCCGCGGGATTCCGGATGCCGAACGACGCCGTCGGTAAGCGGATTTTAAGCGAATACGGCGCGGTTTACGTGGCGCGAGGCGGCGTCACGCCGCCGCCGACGGTGATGTTCGCCAATGAAAGCGAATGTTCCGCGTGGCAGTCGCAGGTCGCCGCTTCGCGCGCGACGATTGGCGGCATCAGTCTCGAACTGCAGGCACCGGCGATGAAGGCTTTGCAGGCGGCAATCGCCGAAGCGCAGAGCGCGGGCGAGAGCATCACGCCGCGCGGCGCGGATTCCGCCCGCCGCAGCTATTCCGACACGGTCGAGCTTTGGGCGAGCCGCGTCAACCCGGCGCTGACGCATTGGGTCGGCAAAGGGCGCATCTCGCCGCAGGACGCCAGCCGCATCAAATCGCTCTCGCCGACCGAGCAGGTGCCGGAAGTTCTGCGGCTCGAAGAACAGGGAATTTTCTTCAGCAAGGATTTATCGAAGTCGATTTTGTATTCGGTCGCCGCGCCCGGCACGTCGCAGCACCTTTCAATGCTCGCGCTCGACGTCAACGAAAACGACGACGCCAAAGTGCGCCAGATTCTGGCGAAACACGGCTGGTTTCAGACGGTCGTCTCGGATTTGCCGCATTTCACATACTTAGGCGCGGCGGAAAGCGATTTGCCGAAGCTCGGCTTGAAGAAAACGTCAAGCGGCGGCAGAAACTTCTGGATTCCGGCGCTGTAAATATTTTTTTTATTTCGATTGCTCCAAATGTTCCCCAATTCATCAGATTCCACGGGCGCGGTTTCGGCGTCGCCGCATTTAATCGGTCTGAACGATACGCTGGCGGGAAAGAAAATCGCGCTCAATCCGGGCAAAACGCGCGTCGGGCGCGACCCTGTGCAATGCCTGATTGTTTTGCCGCAGAGTTTTATCTCGCGCGCGCAAGCCGAGTTTTCCGTCGAAGCGAACGGCGCGGTCGTGCTGGCGAATCTGAGCCGTCACGGCACGACTTTCGTCAACGGCAGCCCGATAACCGCGCAGAAATTAAATGACGGCGACCGGATTGATTTCGGCGCGGGGCAGCTCGTTTCCTTTACGTTCAGGGAGAGCCTTGGGGCGGCGGGCGCGGCAGTCAGGAATTCGCCTCGTTTTCGCGTCTTCCGGTTTCGGGTTCTTTTAATTTCAACGCGCCGACCGCGCCGCTTTATCCGCTGCCGCATCAGCAGCATCAGCAGCAGCAGCCGGAAAACGCCACGTCCGTTCTGCGTTTCGCTGCGGCGACGGAAGTGAAAATCGGGCGCGCCGTCGATAACGACATCGTGCTGAATTCGCCGAGCGTTTCGCGCCATCACGCGATTTTGAGCTACGCGAGCGGCAACGCGCAGCAGCCGACGATTTCCGATTCGGGCAGCACGAACGGAACTTTCGTCAACGGCGAATTGCTGGAAGCGCCGCGCCTCGTCGAGCCGCAGGATTTAATCGCCGTCGGCAGCTTTCTGCTTTCCGTGCGCGGCAGGGAAGTCAGGCGGCAGGACCTCGGCGCGAGCCGCCTGACGGCGTTTCAGGTCGGCAAAACTTTCGGCGACAAAACGGTTTTGCAGGACATCTCGCTTTCGATTTACCCGCGCGAATTCGTCGGTTTGATGGGACCGTCAGGCTGCGGCAAGACGACTTTGATGAACGCTCTGAACGGGATGTCGCCCGCCACGAGCGGTCAGGTTTTCATCAACGAGCTTGACCTTTACCGGAATTTCGATTCGCTTCGATTGTCAATCGGCTACGTGCCGCAGCGCGACATTCTGCACGAGGCTTTGACGGTCGAACGGACGCTTTTCTACGCCGCGAAGCTGCGCCTGCCCGCCGGGACGCCGCCCGAACAGGTTCAGGGCGTGATTGACGAGGTGATTCAGACTATCGGGCTGGACGAGCATCGCCTGACCGCTTTCCGCCAGCTTTCCGGCGGGCAGCAGAAACGCCTGAGCCTCGGCATCGAATTGATTACCAAGCCGACGTTTCTTTTTCTGGACGAGCCGACCTCGCCGCTCGACCCGGAAACGACCGAAAATATGATGACGCTTTTTCGCCGCCTCGCGGACGAAGGGCGCATCGTCGTGATGGTCACGCACAAGTTTGAAAAATTCGAGGCGATGCACCAGGTCGTGCTTTTGACCAAGGGCGGGCATCTGGCGTTTTTCGGCTCGCCGCGCGAGGCTCTGAATTATTTTAATTGCAGCGAGCCGGCGCAGATTTATCACCGGATGGCGGAGCGCGACCCGCAGGAATGGAGCCGGAATTTCCGGCAATCGCCGCAGTTTCAGCAGTTTGTAAACGCGCGGCTGGCGGAGACGGGCGAATTGATTCGCAGCAGCGCGAACAACGAGTTTCCCGTCGTGCAGACGGGCGCGGAGCGCAAATTCGGTTTCGGGCAATGGCTGACTTTGACGCAGCGTTATCTGGAAATCAAGCTCAAGGACAAGCGCAACACGCTTTTGCTGCTGCTGCAAGCGCCGATTATCGCCTTTATTTTGTCGATTATCACGGAAAGCAAGCCGAACGAAGGCACGACGCTTTTTATCTCGGCGATTATCGCCATCTGGTTCGGCGCGAACAACGCGATTCGCGAGATTGTCAGCGAAACGGCGATTTACACGCGCGAGCGGCTGGTCAATCTGAAAATTCCGTCCTACGTTTTCTCGAAATTCGCGGTTTTGAGCGGCATCGGGTTGATTCAATGTCTTTTGTTCGTCGGAATTTTGATGTTTCTCGGGCGTTTCGAGGCGGCGGATTTTCTGCCCGTCACCCTGATTTTGTATCTGACGCTGCTGGCGGGCGTCGCGGTCGGTCTTTTCTTTTCGGCGCTGGTCAATTCGACCGAGAAAGCGATGAGCATTCTGCCTCTGATTTTGATTCCGCAGCTTCTTTTAAGCGGATTTCTGAAGCCGCTCGACGACATTTACGTAAACGTCAAGGCGCAGCGTCCGGCGACCGTCTCCGATTACGACAAATACCAAGCCGACAAGGACAAAAAGCCGAAAATCGACCCGAACAACCCGGCGGCGCAGCCGAAGATTCCCGAGCCAATCGAAAAGCGCGACGGTCTGGGCGCGGCGAAATTCGTCGCCGGTTTGATGGTGGCGCGCTGGACGATGGAAGCCCTCGCGCATCAGGTCAGCATCAATGACGAAAAAGCGCGCGACACGCTGGCGAGCCGAATGACGATGGTCGAATACGAGCGTGTTTTTGAAGCCGAGCCGCCGGACGAGATAGAGAGCGGCTATCGCCGCCGCGTGCTGATTGACGCGGCTGTTCTGCTCGCCTTCAGCGCGATTTTTCTGCTGCTGACCATCGTCAGGCTGAAAAGAAGAGACGTTTTGTAAACAAATCGGGCGCGGGTTTGAAAGCCGAATCGTAAATTCCGGATTGTGAATTTCAGATTAAATGGCTTAATATTTTTCCGGATAACTCAGAGCCGGAAAATCCGTTTCCCACGCAGCATTTATTTTTCGGCTCGATATTAAATTAAATTTCTATCTGTAGTATTTTCAATGAATAATCAATCGGAAAGCTTAGCGGCGCGAGTTTCGCTGCGCCCGGTCGTGATGCCGGACGACGAGGATTTTTTAATTAAAGTTTATTTCAGCACGCGCGACGACGTGGCGATGCTCGACGCTCCGCAGCAGCAGAAGGACGATTTTATGATGATGCAGTAC
>JALZHR010000301.1 GCA_030860665.1 Acidobacteriota bacterium | reverse complement strand
CCACCAGCGCGATATACAAAAGCGCGAGCCAGATCATCGCGGCGACGCCCGCCGAATCAATCGCCGAAAACGAGTAAAATCCGAGCGGAACGCAGATTAAGGCGGCGAAAATAAACACCCACGCGGTTGATTTCAGCGCGCCGTTGCGCGTGATAACGTCCTTGGAAAAGACCACGTAAATGCCGTAGGAAAGCGAGTTGAGAATAATCAGGATGTCGCCGAGCGTCGTCTCCGACGAGAACGAAGCGTTACGCGGGTCAATCAGAACGACGACGCCCGCCGCCGCGACCAAAATCCCGAAAACCGCCGCCTTTCGCAGCTGTTCGACGCCGAAAAGCGAGCCGACCGTCAAAGCGAAAATCGGAATCGTCGAGGCGAGCAGAGAAGCGTTCGACGCCTTCGTCAGCGAAAGCCCGCTGATAGACAAAAGCTGGTTCAGCGTCACGCCGAAAAAGCTCAAAACCGCAAACCGCCAGTAATCGCCGCGCCTTTCCAGCCGCAAATCGCCCCGCAGCGCCTGCACCAGCAGCAAAGCCGCCGCCGTCACGCCGACCCGAAAGCCCACCACCGCAAAGCTCGGAATCACCTTCAAAACCACCTTGCCGACCACCGGCAGCGACCCGAAAGTCATCTGCACCAACACCAGCGCCAAGTGCGGCGCGTAGCTTCGACCGGCGCGGTCGTGAGATTGCGCGGCTTCCGCCGCTGTTGTTGTTGCTGCCGAATCGTTCATCAATCGTAAATAAAGATGCTAACAAATCGGCGGGGCATTTGTAAGTCAGGTAAAAAACAACTTTCTTCTTCACAAACCGAACCTTTTATTTTATGTTGTCTGACAAAAATTTCATCGCAGGCAATCGCTCGTTTATCGTCGCAAATCACTGTCAACTATCTTTATGTGAGCGTGTAATGAATCTTTGCGCGGCTGGTTTACTCGTTTGCAGGAACGGGTTACTGATTTACACGAGCGGTTTCTTCTTTTGCACGAGCGGTTGAATGAGTTGCACGACCAATTTGCTCGGTTGCGTGCAAGGTTTCCAAGCGTGATGAGGCAATCGAACGCGCCGCAAAATCGAATGTGTGCGGCGCGCGAGCCGCGAAACGACGCGCAGGCGAGAATAAAAGGAAAAAGGTGAAGGATAACGACAGGGAACGTTATCCTTCACCTTTCTTTTTCAATTCGTAATTCGTAATTAGTAATTGATTATCACATCAGCATCAGAATCGGGTTTTCGAGCATCTGCTTGAAGGTCTGCAAAAACTTCGCGCCGGTTGCGCCGTCGATGACGCGGTGGTCGCAGCTCATCGTGACGTTCATAATGTTGCGGGTCACGATTTCGCCGTTGCGGACGACGACCGTCGGTGCGGCAGCCCCGACCGCGATGATGGCGGCTTCGGGCGGGTTAATGATAGCAGTGAATTCCTTGATGCCGAACATTCCGAGGTTGGAAATCGAAAACGTCGCGCCGGTGTATTCTTCGGGCTGGAGCTTTTTCTCGCGGGCGCGCGCCGCCATCTCCTTGATTTCCTTGGAAATTTCGGTGACGCCTTTGCGGTTTGCGCCGCGCACGACCGGTGTTATCAAGCCGTCCTCGATGGCGACGGCGACGCCGATGTCCGCGTCCTCGTAGAAGCGAATCGTTTTGTCCTGGTAGGAAGAATTGACGAACGGGTGTTTCAAGAGCGCCTGCGCGGCGACCTTGACGATAACGTCGTTGACCGAAACTTTTTCGTCTTCCTTAACGCTGGCGTTGATTTGCTTGCGAAATTCCAGCGCGGCGTCCATCTCGATTTCGACCGTCAGATAAAACGTTGGAATCGGTCCGATGGACTGGGCGAGACGCTGCGCGATGACCTGCCGCATCTTTGAAGTGTTTTCTTCGCGAAAGCCCGACGCGTTTTGAATTTCGGAAGTCTGCGCAAAACCCGGCGTCGGCGCGGTTTGCGTCTGCGGCTGTTCTTCCGGCTGAGCGCTGCTGGCGGCGGACGGCTGACCGCCCTGCATCGCCGCTTCGATGTCGCGCTTGATGATGCGCCCGTTCGGACCGGAGCCTTTGACGGATTTCAAATCGACGCCGTTCTCCGCCGCCATCCGCGCCGCAATCGGCGAAACAATCATTCTGCCGCCCGACGTATCGCCGCCGTTGCCGCCGCTTTGCGGCTGGCTTGCGGTCTGCTGCTGCTGGCTTTGCGCTTGTTCGACTGCCTGCGGGCGCTGGTAATCGTAGCTGCGCCCGGCTGTTTCGGAAACGCTTCCTTCCTGCGCGGGGGCGGCAGAAGCAGTTCCACCGCCGCCTGCGCCAGCACCGGCGGATTTGGCATCCGAACCGGCAGTTCCCGGCGGCTTCGTGTCTTTCGGAATGTCCTCGACTTCGGATTCCCGTCTGGCTCTGTCTTCGGAAGTAACGTTTGCGCCGCTGCCGCCGTTGCTCGCCGCGTTCGATGCGCTGTCGTCAAGCAGCGCGGAGAAATCTTCGCCTTTCGCGCCGATGATGCCGATGGTTTGACCGAGTCTGGCGTTTTCGCCCGCCGGGACGAGAATTTTCAGCAGCGTTCCGGCTTCGAGCGAGGTCATTTCCATCGTCGCTTTGTCGGTATCGACTTCGGCAATCGTTTCGTTGGCTTCAATCTCTTCGCCTTCGGCTTTGAGCCAGCGTGAAATCTGTCCTTCCTCCATCGTCGGAGAAAGCTTGGGCATTAAAATTTTATTCGCCATAAATTTAATAACTGATAGTTGATAACTGATAACTGATAGTTTTTTTGTTTTCACTATCAGTTATCAGTTATCAACTAACTAGATGTAACAAACTTCTCTGACCGCCGCGACGATTTTCGGAACGTCCGGCAGCGCCAGCTCTTCCAGATTTTTCGCATACGGCATCGGCGCTTCGGCGGTCGAGATTCTCTTGACCGGAGCGTCCAGATAATCGAAGGCGTTTTCCATCACCTGATGCGAAATTTCCGCGCCGACCGAGGCGAAGGCGTGCGATTCCTCGACGACGATTAAACGATTCGTTTTTTTCACCGAATTAACAATCGTGTCGATGTCGAGCGGCTTAATCGTGCGCGGGTCGACGACTTCGACCGAAACGTCGAATTCCTTCTGCACCTGCTCGGCGGCTTGCAGCGCGAGCGGAACGGTCATCGAGCGGGCGACGATTGTGCAGTCCGTGCCTTCGCGTTTGACGTCGGCGACGCCGAGCGGAATCGTGAAATCCTCGTCTTCGGGAACTTCGCCCTTCAAGCCGTACATTCTTTCCTGTTCGAGAAAAACGACCGGGTTGTCGTCGCGGATTGCCGATTTCAGCAAGCCCTTCGCATCGGCGGCGGTCGAAGGCATCACGACTTTAAGCCCGGGAAAGTTCGCGTAGAAGGCTTCGAGCGCCTGCGAGTGCTGGCTGGAAACCTGATAAGCCGAGCCGTTCGGACCGCGAAAAACAATCGGAACTTTAAACTGCCCGCCCGACATATAAAGCATCTTCGCCGCGTGATTGATGATTTGGTCTGACGCTAAGATAGAAAAGTTGAACGTCATAAACTCAATCACCGGGCGCAAGCCAGCCATCGCCGCGCCGACGCCGACGGCGGCAAAACCGAGCTCGGTAATCGGCGTGTCAATCACACGCTTGTCGCCGAATTCCTTCCAAAGCCCGCGCGTCACCTTATACGCGCCGTCGTATTCGGCGACTTCCTCGCCCATTATAAAAACGTTTTCGTCCCTTAAAATTTCTTCGCGCAGCGCCTGGTTCAACGCATCGCGGATTGTCAAAAGTGCCATAAATTATTTTGTTAATTCCAATTCATTTTCTTCCGCCCAAGCCGGTTTCAAGCCGTGATAAAGCACGTCGGGGTCAATATCAGCGCCGTTTTCCCAAACGATTGTGCCCATTCTTTTATCGACTTTGACCGCCCGAAAAATTTCGGGATTCGCCCGAATAGATTCAAAAACTTTGCCGCGCAAAAACGGTTCAAGGTCGACATCGCGGCTCGTTCCGTCGGTAAATTCCAAATGCACCGTAAAATTTTCGAGCGGTTTGACTGATTGAATTCTTACTAGCTTCATAAATTAATCAAGCGGTTCAATATTAATCAACGGCTCGCTTCTTCTCGCTCTTTCCCAATCAGCTAATAACTCGGCGCGATGCAAATCAGCCCATTCGATAACCAGATTGTGCGCTCGGCGCGGCAATTTTCCGGCATAGATTCGCAGAGTCTCGATTTCATACAACGCCTCGTTTCCCGCATATTCCGCGTGAAATGCGGCGGCGCGTGGTCGTTGTAATACATATAAATAACGATGCCGAAAAATTGGCTGATACAGGGCATTTTAATTAGGCATAAACATCAGTCAGTAATTCACTCGCGTCGGGAAACGGGCTTTCGTCGGCGAATTTCAAAGCTCTTTCGGTCGCTTCTTTGGCGCGGTTTTCGAGTTCTTCAAAATCGGCATCAGTGAAAACTTTCGCTTCCTTTAAACTGTCGCGGAACAGGACAATCGGGTCGCGCTCCTGGTATTTTTTGATTTCTTCGGTCGTCCGATATTTGCCCGGGTCGCTCATCGAGTGTCCCATATAGCGATAAGCCCGCACTTCCAGAAGCGTCGGCAGGCTCTCGGTTCTGGCTCTTTCGATGGCGCGCAAGGTGGCGTCGCGGACAGCCATCACGTCCATTCCGTCGACGAATTCGCCGACCATTCCGTAAGCTTCGGCTTTTTTGGCGATGTTCGCCAGCGACATCGCGCGTTTTTGCGACGTTCCCATCCCGTATTGGTTGTTTTCGCAGATGTAGATGACCGGCAGCTTCCACAACTGCGCCATATTCAGCGATTCGTGAAAGATTCCCTGATTCAGCGCGGCTTCGCCGAAAAAACAGAGCGTCACGTTGTCCGTGCCTTTATACTTCTGGGCGAAAGCCATTCCCGTGCCGACGCCGATTTGACCGCCGACGATGCCGTGCCCGCCAAAGAAATTATGCTCTCTGGAAAACATGTGCATCGAGCCGCCCTTGCCCTTGACGACGCCGCCTTCCTTGCCGTAAAGCTCAGCCATCACGCCTTCCGGCGACATTCCGGCGACCATCGCCTGCACGTGGTCGCGGTAAGCCGTAATCACGTAATCGCCTTCTTTCAGAGCCATCTGCGCGCCGATGGAAATCGCTTCCTGACCGATATACAAATGGCAGAAGCCGCCGATTTTGCCGATGCGGTAAACCTCGGCGCATTTCTGCTCGAAATATCTGCCGAGCGCCATCTGGTAGAACATTTCTCTGAGAAGCTCTTTATCGGTTCTTTTGATGGCAGCCAATTGCGACTTTCGGCGCTTCAAATATTCGGCGTGCGCCTGTTGCGGGTCGATGATGTCGGTAATCCCGTTATCCGTTTGTCCGCTGGCGGCGTTCTTTTTCGCCGCGGCGGTTTTGCCGCTTCCGCCGCCGTTGCCGGAAGTTCTTTCGGTTTTCGTTTCTTCTTTCTGGCGAGTTGCTGTTTTTGGCAAAGTCAAAACCTCCGTGCCGCAGATTGCGTATGAATCTACGGGTTTTCTGAAAGATTAAAATTCAAATCTTTACCTAAAATTATACGCAAAAGACGCGCGTTTGTGCAAAACGTTTGTTTGCCGCCCGGCAGTTGACATCCGGCAATTGTTAATGCGGCTCGAATTGATGATAAAATCTTGGTGAATTATGCGGAATTTTCCTCTGAAAATATTTCTTTTAATTTTGGTGCTGCCGGTTTTCGTCCTGGCGCAGAATCCGGCGAAATGGAGTCTGGAATCCGACGCCAAAGGCAAATCGCTGAAAGCCGGCGAAAAATTCAAAGCCGCGCTGCGGGCGGAAATCGAAGACGGCTGGCATCTCTACGCGTTGGAACAGCCCGAAGGCGGACCGATTGCAACCACGGTTAAGGTCGCCGAAAACGTTCCTTTTATAATAGAAGGCAAAATCGCGACGACGCCCGAACCGGTTACCGAATTCGACCCGAATTTCAACATCGACACGAAATTTTTTGCCAAACAGGCGCAGTTTAACCTGTCTTTGCAGGCGACCGCCGACGCGGCGCGCGCCGACGATTTGGCGATAAACGTCCGCTTTCAGCTTTGCAACGACACTATCTGCCTGCCGCCGAAAACGGTCAAAGTCACGTTTACGGGCGCGGAAGATGTCAGAAAGTCGTCAGCCGTCAGCGTTCAGCCGTCAGCGGGCAGCGAAAGTTCCGTAAATTTGAATTCAACGACAAATAACGGGCAGGGAACGACAAAAAACGTACAGCCGACAGCGGCGAACAACGGGCTAAATACTGATTTCTGGTCGTTTATCTGGCTGGCGGTGACGGTCGGCGCGCTGTCTCTGCTGACGCCGTGCGTTTTTCCGATGATTCCGATTACGGTTTCTTATTTTACGAATCACTCGGCGGGCAGTCGCGCCAAGTCCGTCAGGCTCGCGCTGGTTTATTCAATCGGGATTATCCTGACC
>JALZHR010000290.1 GCA_030860665.1 Acidobacteriota bacterium | reverse complement strand
TTCTGAATTCTATAACGGGTTGCAGAATTGCGCGACCAAACAGAAGCCCGCGCGTGAGCAAGGGCGCTCTTGAAAGGCTAAAGGATGAAGGAGAAAGGAGAAAGGTAAAGCCAATTTCCAGACTTTCGCCTTTCGCCTTTCGCCTTGACACTTTAGAAAGCGCCCTTGCTGACGCGCGGGCTTCCGCCCCGGTTGATTTGCACCAAAACCAGTTAAGATTTCTGACTTTTAGTGCAAGGCTTACAAAAACAGGAAAAACACGAATTTTGACGCTGGCGAAATAAATGATAAGAAAATCACCCAGAAACGCTCATCTGAGTTCATCCGAGCAGTTGAAGACGGCGCTGACTCCGAAAAATCTGCCGCAGGCGGGCGGCATTATCTTTTTTCTGCTGATGGCGGCGCTGGTTTTCGCGCCAATCGCTTTCGGCGCGGTCGATTTCTGGGCTTTGGGAATTCTCGCGCTGATTGCTTTTCTGATAGCCGTTCTGTGGCTTCTCGACGCGTGGAAAACGGGCGAATTTTCCTTTAATACGAACCGCTTGCAGATTCCGTTAATCGGCTTTATTTTAATCGGCTTGATTCAATTGCTGCCGCTTCGCGCGGCGGATGTCGCCGACGGGTTGCTGTCAATTTCCGCCGCCAGCTCGCTTTCGCTCGACCCGTATACGACGCGGCTTTCCGTCGTTCAGCTTTGCGTTTATCTAATCTTTTTCGCGGCGGCTCTGACGTTTATCGACAGCACGCAGCGGCTGAAAAAAACCGTTCTGCTCGTCATCATCTTCGGCGCGCTGATGGCGTTTTTCGGCATTTTGCAGCGGCTCGCCAACCCGGAAGGCATCTACGGCGTGCGCCCGACGCCGTATGCCGTGCCCTTCGGCTCGTTCGTCAACCAGCATCATTTCGCCGCGTTTATGGAGATGACCATCGGCGTCACGCTCGGGCTGCTTTACAACAAATCCACCAAGCGCGACAAGCGACTGCTGCTCGTAATCGCGGTCGTGATAATGGGCATCGCTCTGATTTTCACCAGCTCGCGCGGCGGCATTTTGAGTCTTTTCGGCGTTATCGGATTTATCACGCTCCTGAGCTTTCTGCGAAAAAACACCGCCGATGATGATGAAGATGACGAAGACGAGGACGCCGTCACCGCCGTCGCCGCGCGGAAATCTTCGTTTCAAAGCAGATTTGCGCTCGTCGGCGGCGGGCTGGCGCTGATTCTGGTTTTATTCGGCTCGATTCTGCTGCTCGGCGGCGGCGATGCGCTGACGCGCGGCATCGGTTTCGTCAACCAGTCGGACATCAGCAACGGGCGCAGTCATTTCTGGAGCGTGACGCTGCAAATCATCCGCGATTACCCGATTTTCGGCGCGGGATTTAACGCTTACGGCGTCGCCTTCACTCGCTACGATACGTGGAACGGCAGCCTGCGCATCGAACAGGCGCACAACGATTATTTACAGATTTTCGCTGACGCCGGAGTTTTCGGCTTCGCCTGCGCGCTCGCTTTCGTCTATTTTCTGTTCCGGCAGGGTTTGGAAAAAGTCAATCGGACGAGCGACCGTTTCCGGCGCGGCGTCGCGGCGGGCGCGCTGGCGGGCTGTTTCGGCATTTTGCTGCACAGCTTTTTCGATTTCCCGCTCCGAACGCCTTCAAACGCTTTTTATTTTCTGATTCTGGTCACGCTGGCGGTCGTTTCCGTCGGCGGCTCAAAACAGATGGCGAAAGGGTGATACAGAGACGCGGAGAAAAAGAGGCGCGGCGACGCGGAGAATGGTCGTTGACTCATCTATCTCCGCGCCGCCGCGTTTCACTCTCTCCGCCTTACAATTTCCGCTTCAATCAGTCGCCACTTTAACGTAGCCTTTGTCGAAAATCAGGCGCAGGATTTTGAGGTCGGGCGTGTAGATATTACTTTCGATTTTTTTTAGATTTCCGCCGAGAAAAGCGAGTTTTTCGCTGTTGGCGCGAAGGTCGAATTTTTCGTCGAGCACGACGTATTCAAACAGGTGAATCGCCGTTCCCGCGCGGTTCGTCGCGGTCACGCGCAGAACGCGGTCGCTCGTTTTCGAGGCGCAGATGTAATTGACCTTTGTGCTGCAATCGGCTAAAAGCTGGCGGCTGACCAGCAGAAACTCCTGCCCGACAAAGCCGCCGGCGATACGCTCGAATTCGGCGAAAGCCATTTTCCCTTCCGAGACTTTTCCCGCCAGCGAGTATAAATAAATATATCGAAGCTGCGCGAGCTGTTTTTTCGCGTTTTCGATTTTGAGCTTTTGCAGATTCTGCGCGGCGAGAGCGGAAGATTTTTCCCAATTTTCCTGATACATCGCGTCCGCCATTTTCAGCCAGTCCGCTTCGGGAATTTCACCGGCGGGCGTCGGCGCGACAGGCTGAGCGGTCTTTTTCGGCGCGGCGGGCGACGGGCTGACAGCCGTTCGCCGCTTCTGCTGACCGAAGGTCGAAGAAGAAGCCGCCGCCGCCGCCAGCAGACAAATGAAAACAGTAAAGAAAATCAGCTTTTTCATAACTTCCGAATTTTCGCCTTTTACCTTTTTCCCTTCGCCTTAATTTACGGTTTTTTCGCCAGTCTCTGCTTCGCCGCCAGCGCTTCGTTATAAGACGGCGCGTCGATGTTGCCGAGCTTGACTGCGGCTTCGTATTCCGCCGCCGCCGCTTCCATCTGCTCGTTAAATTCCAGGATTCTGGCGAGCGCGACGTGCGCGCGCTGTTTCAAAATTCGGTCGTTTTCCGGGTCCGAATTGGAAATCGCCATACGATAATGAGTAGCGGCGCGCTGCAAACGCTCGTCGCGCACGGTTTCATCAAAAGCCAGCTCCGCCGAAAGACTCGCCACGCGACCGCGAGCGTAGAGAACCCGCGCGTCGCCCTGGTAATCCTTCATCAACTCGCTCAATTGCTCGTCGGCTTTCTCGTAATCTTTGGCTTTAATCACCTGCTCGATTTGCTGAAGCTTCTGATTCAGAGCTTTTTCGCGCGGCGTCAATTCTGCCGTTGTGGTAACCTGCTGCATCGCAGCCCTTTTCCGGCGTTCTTCGCGCGCCGCGACCGCGCGCCGGCGAGACTCGTCAAACTGTGTGAGGCGATTCGCTTCCTTTGCCGGGTCGAGCGACAGGATAAAATCGCGGAACGAGCCGGCGACGTCGAACCCGGAATCTTCCGTGCCTTTCAGCTGCTCGGCAAAATAAAACGCCAGCACCGCGCCGCGCTCGTAAGATTCGGAAAGCTCGAGCGCCGTTTCGTCGGCAAGCTGCGTTTTAAGGCGCGCCAGCTCCGCCGAAACCGCGCGTTTCGCGGCGTCGCCCTGCGCCAAATCGATTTTGCGGCGGGCTTCAAAAGTCGCAGCCTGCGTTTTCACGAACTCAATCTGCCGGGCGTCTACCGCCGCGACCATCGAGCGCAGAACGGCGAGATAAACATCCGGCGAAATGTCCGGGTTCGCCTTGCGGCGCTCGTCCAGCAGAGCTTTTATGCCTTCGCGAAAACCGGCGATTTCCCTGCCGTTTTGCAGAATAAGCGGGTCGATGGTGAATTGGAGAAAGGCGCGCCGCGCTTCCGAAGACCGCAGATTCGTGTTCGGCGGAACGACGACGTAATAATCGTCGCCGACGTTGCGGAAATTAATCGTTCCGGCGGGCGCGAGCAAATCGGGCACGATAAAAAAGCGGCGCTCGCGCTGGCGGGCTTCGGTTTTTTCCAGACGGTTTTTGCCTTTGGCGTCTTTCGTTTCCACCTTCACGCGGTCGATGTAGGAAAGCTGCGGTCGGGTGTGCAGGTAGTCCAGCAGGTCGCGCACCATCACGCTCGCCGAGCCGCGCATCGTGTCGCCCGCCTTTTGATATTCCTTCAGATAATCGTCAAGCCTCGCACTGATGCCCGAACGGCGATAAAATTCGCGCACCAGCGGCGCGTAATCGAAAACCTCCAGCAGCTCGGCGGGCAAATCCACGCTCCGCGGCGGGTCTTGCAGCTCGGGAACGGGCGACAAAGCGTAAGCCAGCGAGACAAAAGACGAAGTAAGCTCGGTCAGAAATCTTTTATACTTCTCGAAATAGATTTTTTTCTCTTCGTCCTTTAAGCCCTGCCTGTATTTTGCGATAAAATCGGTAAAATCTCGTTTCTCCGCTTCGCCGAGAGTCTGTTTGTATCTATCGGCAAAACGTCTTATATACTGGTCGAGAAAGACTTTTAATTTTTGCTGCAAATCCGGGTTGAGCGACTGGAAATCCGTTCGCAGCTGCTTGCGAAATTGCTCGCCCGCCTCGCTTAGCGGCGTGTCGAGACCGGCGGCTTCGAGCGACGCCAGCACGACAATCAAGCGGCGGTCAGGCTCGATTTTCACGCCGTATTCCGTCAAATCAAACGATTGCTGCTGCTGCTGCGCCGTTCGCCGCGCGGGCGACGGCGAAGGCTGCGAGGTCGGCGTCGATTGCTGGGCAAAAGAAACGCCTTGCGCAAAAACTGTTATAAAAGCCAAAAATAAAACTTTTCTCATTGTGCTGCTGTTTGGAAAATTTGAAAAAGCAAAGGACACAAAACAGGCAAAGAATCAAGGGGGAATTTAACTGGAAATTTCTCTATCTGATTTGTGCCTTTGCTACGGATAAAGATGCTTTGCGGAAATTTTTAGATGCCTTATTTTGGAAAAAGAAAAGTCCAAGCCCCCGTAAATATCGAGGACTTGGAAATTTTCGGTTCGGGTTAAAAGCTCGGATTAGAAGCTGCTCAGCGCCTCGCCTTCGTTTTCAAAAACGTCGAAAACGGTCAGCAGCTTGGTAATCGCCAGCAGGTCCTGAATCTTTTGCGTCAGATTCAAAAGCTTCAGGCTGCCGTCTTCCTTGTTGACGGCGGTAAAGCTCGAAACCAGCTCGCCGATGCCGCTCGAATCGATGTAGCCGACGCCGCCGAGATTTAAAAGAATTTTCTTTTTGCCTTCGCCGAGCAGACGGCGAATCGTCGTGCGCAGCGCCACGCTGCCTTCGCCGATAGTTACCTTGCCGTTCAAGTCGAGAATCGTCACGTCGCCCGCCTGACGTTCAGAAATATTAAGTTCAGCCATTTTTATCTCCTCGTAATAAATTTTAATTTGATTGCAGATTTTAGACGAAAATCTTCAAAACACAAAACTTAGAAAGTGGAAAAGTGAAAAAGTGAAAAGGTGAAAAAGTTTCGCCCGTTAATAGAAAAAGTTTCTCTCGCTAATATTCAACCTGCTTTTTTACTTTTTCACGTTTTCACTTTTTCACTTTTCCCGCAGTTTGCACATTTTCACCACAGTTCCGCCGTGCGGATGTTGAAACCATTCGACCTCTTCCATAAAGTTTCGCATAAACAAAATCCCGCGTCCATTGGCTTTCAGAAGGTTTTCCGGGTCGGTCGGGTCAGGAATCTCGCTGACGTCGAAACCCGCCCCGTAATCCCTGATTGTCACCTCAAAGCCTTTGTCCAGATTGCTGAACGAAATTTCCACCCGCTTGGTTTCGTCCAGCCGGTTGCCGTGCTTGACGGCGTTGATAACCGCCTCGCGCACCGCCATATCGATGGCAAAGACGGCTTCGTCGCCGAATCCCGCAGCCGAAGCGAAATCGGTCGCCTCGACGACGGCTTTATCGACCGAGTCGATTTTGCTTGGAATAACGATTTCTTTTTTTTCTACGGTCACAAATTTCGCCAGCGTTCGTCGGTCGAAACCGGAAACGTGCGGTTTAGATTTTTTAATGCTATTCATTGTAAATTAGCGGTTTATAGGCTGCTGTGTCAAGATAGGCGTAATGAATGCGCGCAACTTGCTAAAATATTTCGCCGCGTCCTTTTTATTATGTTTTGCTCGTTCAAATGTCGCTGCCCGGAGATTTAACGGAATCGCGCCGTTTCAATCCGCCTGCGAAGATGTAGAACGAATTTCGGGCGGCAAAGGTTGCGCGCAATCGAAAGAAAAATAGTTTTTCCGGGCAAAATGGCGGGAAACTTTAAATTCTAAATTCTACATTCCAAATTATCGCGGAAAACATTATCCGAATTAATTTAGAATTTACAATTTAGAATTTCCTTTCGCTGATTTTTGTCCGAAGCCGGCGAAAAGGCATTATGGACGACGCTTAAATCTATGAAGATTCAACCCGCAAAACGCCTCGCAGGAACTCTGGCGCTGAACGGCGACAAATCAATCTCGCATCGCGCGGCGATGGTTTCCGCTCTCTCCAGCCGCGGCGGCGAAACGCGCATCGAGAATTTTTCGACCAGCGCCGACTGCGCTTCGACGCTCGATTGTCTGGAAAAGCTCGGCGTCGAAATACGCCGCGAAAACTCGACCGTTTTCGTCAAAGGCGTCGGCAAAACCGGCTTTCAAAAGCCCGCGACCGCGCTCGATTGCGGCAACAGCGGAACGACCGTTCGGCTGCTTTCGGGAATTCTGGCGGGACAAAATTTTGAAACGACTTTAACCGGCGACGAGAGCCTGTCGCGCCGCCCGATGAAAAGAATCATCGAGCCGCTCACGCTTTTCGGCGCGGAAATCGAAGCGGGCGACAATCGGCTGCCGCTCAGGATTCGCGGCAAAAATCCTCTGACGGCAATCGAATACGCGCCGCAGGTCGCTTCGGCGCAGGTTAAATCCTGCGTTTTGCTGGCGGGTTTGAACGCTGCGGGCGGAGAAACTTCCTTTATCGAAAAAACGCCGACGCGCGACCACACGGAAAGAATGCTGCGCTGGTTCGGCGCGGAAATCGAATCGAGCGAAACGGAATATGGAAGTCGAATTTCCGTTTCGGGCGCGAGCCGCTTAAAGGCGAAAAATTTTCGCGTTCCGTCGGATATTTCCTCGGCGGCGTTTTTTCTCGTCGCGGCAGCCTGCTTAAAAAACTCGGAGCTTTTCCTGCCCGATATCGGTTTTAATCAGACGCGCAACGGGATTGTCAAAGTTCTGCGAGCGCTCGGCGCGCAAATCGAAATTTTAAACGAAAGAGAACGCTGTAACGAAACGATTGCCGATTTACGAGTGCGCGGAAGCGAAAATATAAAGTCGGATTATGTTTCGGTCGTCCTGCGCGGCGAAATCATCGCCAATCTGATTGACGAGATTCCGATTCTCGCCGTTTTCGGAACGCAGCTCGAAAACGGTCTGGAAATCCGCGACGCCGCCGAGCTGCGCGTCAAGGAATCGGACAGAATCGCGGCGGTAGTCGAAAATTTGCGACGAATGAACGCGGAAGTCGAAGAATTTCCCGACGGTTTTCGCGTCGCAAAATCCGCTTTGAAAGGCGCGCGCGTCGCGTCGTTCGGCGATCACCGGATTGCGATGGCTTTCGCCGTCGCGGGACTTCTGGCGACGGGCGAAACCGAAATCGAAGGCGCGGAATCGGCGGGCGTTTCGTTTCCCGAATTTTTCCGGACGCTTGAGAATGTGGCAAAATAATTCACCGCAGAGACACAGAGGAAGAAAATGAAGGCAAAAGGAAAAATTAAGAGAAGCGGAATCAGGAGCGGCGAAATCAAGAAAGAATTTCTACCTTTTGCCTTTTGTCTTAAAAATCTCTGCGTCTCTGCGTTTCTGCGGTGAAATCTCCGATGAATAACGAAAAGCGCATTGTCTTAACGGGTTTTATGGGCGTCGGCAAATCGACCGTCGCCAAGTGCCTCGCCTATCTGCTGCAATGCGAAAAATTCGACCTCGACCGCTTTATCGAAGAAAGTGAACGGCGTTCGGTAGTCGAGATTATCGAAGCGGACGGCGAGGCGCGCTTTCGCGAAATCGAAACCGAGCTTTTGCGAAAAATCCTGACCGAAACGAACGCGCGCATTATCTCGCTCGGCGGCGGAAGCTGGATTACGCCGGCAAACCGCGCGCTCATCAAAGCGCACAACTGCACGACCGTTTGGCTTGAATCGACCTTCGAGCACTGCTGGCGCAACATTTCCTGCTCGAAACAGGCGCGCCCGCTGGCGAAAGACAAAAAGCTGGCGGAAAAGCTTTTCGATGAGCGACAGAAAATCTACTGCCTCGCGGACTGGCATTTTATCGTCGAGCCGCACCTGACGTCTTTTGACATCGCCAAAAAAATCGCCGAAGAAATCTTTTGATAATTTGCCGCGAAATTTGTTAAGTTATATTTACATTAGAAAATTATTCGAATAATTTTCTCAGGAATTTACGTTGTCCCGCGAGCAACGGAAAGGTTTCCGTTCCAGCGGCTTGCGCCGGCGACGCGCGGGATTGAAAAATTTAATTTACAGGAAATTTCAAGGAGGAATAGATGAAATTTAAAATTTTAGCCGGTTTCGGCTTATCGGCAGTGCTTTTTATCGCGGGATGCGGCGGCGGAAACAATAACGCCAATGCCAACACCAATGCGACCAACAACAAGGCGGTCGCGACCCCCACGCCGACGCCCGTGACTCAAACCAACGAATCGGCGGCGACCGACACGACCTTAAAAACCAAAGTCGAAGACGCCTTAAAGAAAAAAGGATTCACCGGCATAACGGTCGATACCACGACGACACCGGCGACGCTTCGCGGAACGGTTCCGAAAAATAAAATGACCGAGGTCATTCAAACCGCGCAGGAAGCAGCCGGAAAACCGTTTAAAAACGAATTAACAGAACAAAAGTAACCGAGGGAGGAAAATAAAATATGTCTTTACAGGAGAAATACCAGTCGTTGATTGACCTGGCAAACAGTTCGGGCATTTCCAATTTGAGCATCACCGAAGGTGAAGGCTTTATTCAAATCGAAGGCGACGCGCCGAACGCCGAAATTAAACAGTCTTTGTGGGACGAATACAATCGCATCGACCCCGATTATCGTTCGGGCGATCTCGTGCTGAACGTGACCGCGCCGGAAGCCTCGACCGTCACCTACACGGTTCAATCGGGCGACAACCTGACGAAAATCGGCGAGCACTACGGCGTCAGCTGGCAGAAAATCTTTGACGCCAACCGCGACAAGCTCGACGACCCGGACAAAATCTTTCCCGGTCAGGAACTGACGATTCCGCAAGCGTAGAAATCAACGGAAAACGGAAAACGGAAAATGAAGCAATCTTCAAATTTTCCGTTTTCCGTTTTCGCGTTTTGCGTTAACTTACTTTATTTCCTGGATTTGTTTTCGTCCCAAATTTTCTGAACGGCTGCATCGACTTCCGGCTCGTCGCGCAGTTTTTTGCCTTTCGCCATCTGCCAGCGCTCGAACCACGAAATGCCCGCTTTGCCGTAGAAATTTTCTTCCGTCCGGTAGGCTTCGTCCGTTAAGGCTTCTTCCATCGAAACGAAACGGTAGCCGCGTTTTTCAATCATTCCGAAAAGCTCGTCAGCCGAATCCGTGATGAGACGGCTCGGCGTCAGAACCATCGTCTGATTGATGTCGCGCCCGAACAGCTCCTGCGAATACGCTTCGTAATGGTCGAACATTTTCGTCATATAATCGATAAAAGCGGCGCGGATTTCCCGCATCGTGTTCACATCATTATCGTTGCGCGCCATATCGTAAGCGTATGAATACATCCATTCCTGATTGTCAATCGTATATTTGACGGGCGCGATGCCGCGCGATTGCAGCCACGACTCGAAGCGATTGCGTTCTTCCGCCGTTTTGCCCGTGTTCAGATAAGGATAGCTGAAATAGCGGAGCGGCAGATTTTTTTCAGCCAGCAGTTTCCGCACGACCGTTTCGTTTTTCTCGACGCCGGCGACGAATTCTTCATACGGCGTGTGGTAGAACCAGACGTGTTTATAGCCGCCGATGCCGATTTCAAAGCCTGAATCGCGCCACAGCCGCACGATATTCGCCCGCACCGGATAAAATTTTTCGCCGTCGGAAATCTGCTGCCCGTGAACGAAGCCGATTGCGGGAATTTTTCGCGCCTTCAGCGCTTCGATTAAGAGCCGCGCGGTCGCGTCGGCGTCTTTCGGCGCGTTTGCGGTGCGGTCGAGCGGCGGAATCGAAACAAAGCCGATTGCCAGCTTTCGGTTTTTCGTCTTCGCCTGCTGCGCGTTGACAAACGCCGGTTGATTAAACGAAAATACAGCCAGTAAAACTGCCGAGATAAGCATTAGTGCCAAACCAGCCGACCAAGCAGAATTGGCACGAGCGCGCGTCTCGGTATTTTTTTGTAAGATTTTGGTTATTCTTTGCATTAAGTTACCTCCTTTGACCGCCGCCGTCGAAAAAGGCGGCAGGTTCTGATTCGCCGAAAGGCGAATTTCCTCAAGATTTGCCAGCGCGCTGGCGTAAACGATGTGCGAATTTTCGAGTATTTTTACCACCGCTTCGTCCGTCGCAAACTCGCGTTCCTTGCGAACGACGGCGGAAATCCACCACACGCACGGGTGATAGAAAAATAAAGTTTCGACGATGCTCTGCGCGAAATTGACGAGCGCATCGTAGCGGCGAATGTGAACGAGTTCGTGCGCGATGACGGTTTCCAGCTCGTGCGGGCTTATCTGCAAAAAGACGCCCGCCGGAACGAGAATAACGGGTTTCAGCCAGCCGATGACGATTGGCGTCCGAATCAACTCGGACTTCAGAAATTTTACGCTTTGCCGGATTTTCAGCTTTTCGCAGAGCACCGAAAATCTTTCCAGCCATTCGGCGTCGGGCGCGGCAATTTCGCGCGTTTTATAAAGATGCAGCTGCCAGACGCCGCCCGCCATCCGCACCGCGAAAAACGCAACGCCGAGAAACCACAAGCCGACGAAGAACGGCAGAACGTCGGAAAGGTTTTTATCGAAAAAGTCTTGCAGCGTCTCGATTGAGGCGAAAACGTTTTTTCCGCCCGCGTCCGTCCCAAGCATTTCCGCGCCGGTCGGCAGCGGCGCGTTTTTCAGCGGCAGATGCGGCGGTCTGAACTGCTCGTCTTCCGGCTCGGTTAAGGCTTCGCCGCGAAAGAAATTCGACGCCGAGCTTCCGTTCAGGCTGATAAAAGTCGCGATTGGCAGAACCAGCGCGAGCGCCAGCGCGAAAGCCGCCAGCGTGTAACGGGCGTTTGCCGAAAATTTTTGCAGAACGCGCAGAAGCAGAAAAAGAACCAGCGCGACGAGCGCAATCTGCCAGACGGAATGAAGCAGAGTCCAGCCGAGAGTTTCGATGAGTTTCGAGCCGGTCAGAATTTCCCAGTAATATTGGTAGTGGTTCATTTGTTTTTCTTCTCCGCCTCCGCGATTAATTTGCGAATTTCCGTCAGTTCCTCGCGGCTCGCCGGTTTCGATTCCAGAACGTGTTGAACCAAACGCAAAGCCGAGCCGCGAAAGGCTTTTTCCAGCAAATCGGAAACGAGCGTTTTCTGCGTTTCGTCCTGCGAGAGCCGGGCGCAATAAACGTGCGCCTTGCTCGAATCGTCGCGCTCGACCAAGCCTTTTTCGTGCATAATCTGCATCAATTTTAAAACGGTCGTGTAAATCGTCGGCTTGCGCTGATTAATAATCTCGTGAACTTCGCGCACGGTCGCCTGCCCGCGTTCCCATAGAATGTCGAGAATTTCCAGTTCCGCCGCCGTCGGTTGATTCGTTTTTTTCATTTTTCCCGCCTCGGCAAATATTCCAGTTCGCTCAAAATCTTTTTCGTCATTTCGATGCGCTTGTCGCGAATCCCGGCGAAGCTCGCGCCTTCAATATTCAGGGCGAAAAAATAAACATTGCCATTCGCTTCCAGATAGCCGACAAACCAGCCGATATATTTTCCCGGCGCAACCGGTCCGCCGCCGGTTTTCGCGCTCAGGGTGTATTCGGGCGTTTTTTCAAACACCATAATATCTTTGACGATATCGGTCGAGCGTTTCGATACCGGCAGCCGGTTTTCGTAAAACGCTCGCAGAAATTCGACCTGCTCGGCGGCGGAGATTTTCAGCGAATCGTCGAGCCAGAAATTGCTGACAGCGTCGGAAACTTCTTTGTTTCCGTAATTAAACGCCGCGACGCGTTTTCTCATTTCGGGCAAGCCGACCTTTGCCGCCAGCTCGCGATAATACCAGAGGACCGAATATTTGAAAGCCGTCCGCAGAGCGTGGTCTTTGCCCCAGTGAACGAAAGGCTCCTGATTCCAGTTTGCCTGCGGCGGATATTTTTCGCGATTCCACCCGATTACAAAATCCGCGTCCTTGATAACGCCCGTGTCCAAGCCGATTAGCGAATTGGGAATTTTAAAGGTCGATTTCGGGCTGAAACGCCGGCGCGAACGCGCCTCGTTATAACGAACGTAAGCGTTATTTTTTGAGTCGTAGAGCACAAACGTGCCGACCGTGCCCTTGAAAATCGCGTTTAGTTTCTGCTGTTCCGGACGTAATCCGGTTTGCGCTGCCGTCGAAAGCGAGAGCAAAAATAGAAGAAAAATTAAGAATAAAGACTTTTTCATTGGCGTTTTTCTACTACGAAGAATTTCGTATTTAGACTTTATACGAAATCTTTCGTAGATGTCAAGAGATTTTGTATTTTTTTTGCAAAATACGTTTCCGAAAAGCGCAATCCTCGCACTTTGCAAACTACAAAAATATTAAATCACTGAAAACAAACGCCTTTTGTTCTGGAATCGTTTTTGCGAGATAACCGGCGGCTTTACCTGTAGTCTGAAAATCCTGAGAGAATTTTATGGAAACTTCTTTTTATCTGCTTTTAATCATCGCGCATCTCGGCGTTTTCGATGTGCTTTATTTTCACATTTACAAATGCAGGCTGCATTTGCGCCCGGAATGTCGGCGCGAGGTTTTCTGGCACGTCTGCCGGCATCTGATTTACGCTCTGCAATTCGTTTGGGTGGCGAATTTTCGCTTTCACGGCTGGGCTTTGGGCTTGCTCGCCGTGCTCTACTTTTTCGATGTTCTTATCGCGTGGGCTGACGTTCTGGAAGAAAACCAAAGTCGTGCGAGCCAGGGCGGTTTGCCTCGCGGCGAATATTTTATGCACATCGTTCTGAGCCTGCTGGTCGGTCTTTATATGATGGCGACGTTTCAGGCGATTTGGAGCGACCGCGAATTGGCGACAGCCGTCGTTTATTCGCCGCCGGAAGTGCCCGCGATTTTAAGAATTTATATGACGGCGATGGGCGTCGTCGCGTTTGTAAATTTTCTCTACGATTTATACAAATGGATAATTTCCGCGCCGCAGCAGCAGGCGAAGAAAATCGAGGTGAGCGTATGAAAAAGGCAAACAAAATCGTCGTCGAAGCAATCATTCCGTGCGATGTCGAGACGCTGTGGGCGCGCTCGCAGCAGCCCGAGCTGCACGTTCTCTGGGACATTCGCTTCTCGCACATCGAGTATCTGGACGCGCGGGACGAAAACGGCTTTAATCTGATGGATTACCGCACGAAAATCGGTTTCGGCGTGGAAATCAAAGGCATCGGGCGGTATTTGCAGAACACGCCGCTAAAGCATTCGACCTTTGAATTCGAGTCGGACGACTGGAAATCCATTATCAAAATCGGGCGCGGCATCTGGCAATACAAGCCGTGCGCCGAAGGCACGTATTTCCGGACGGTCTACGATTACGAAACGAATTACGGAAAATTCGGCGCGCTGATTGACCGCGTTTTGTTTCGCCCGGTAATGCAGCTGGCGACCGAATGGAGCTTTGAAACCCTACGCCGCTGGTGCACTGACGGCAGCGACAGCGAAACCGAAAAACGGCGCTCGATTTTAAGATTCATCCCGTTTTTTCTGAAAAGACGTTTCGGTTTTCCGCCGCGCGCGGGCGAAGCCGAAAGCTGGACGGGCAGCGGGCAGGAAACGCGCCTGAAGCCTGATTTTCAAGCAATTTTGCGGCGCGCCGTGTAATGAATGCTGCCTAAGTTTTGCGGTCTTCTCAGGATTTTATGCGCTAAAAATTCGCCCGCCCTGGTTTTCGGCTTCATCCGCAGAAATCCGTCGATTTTCAGCGTTCCGTCCATTTCGGCGCGGCTTTTAAATTCGACCTGCAAGCCGACGGCGGGCATTCGCCTGCCGCAGAACAGAAATTTTTTGCTGCGAATCAGCAAGCCGCCGTTTTCCGAGGGTTCGACCAGCATTTCGACCGACGCTTTCAAATCGGTGAAAACCTCGTAAAGACTGCCTTTTTCGACGACGAAATCCGAATCGAAAATGCGATATTTGTCTCCGCAGAAAAGCTCGCGGACAAAGTGCATCGAGCCGTCTTCGCGCCGGAAAATGCGAAAGCGCGCCGGGATTTCTTCGAGATTCGTTTCATACAAGCCCTGCCCGAAAAGAAGCGTCAGAAGCCGCGACCAGATTTTGGCGGGCAGCGTTTCGAGCCGCAGGGTCGCCGTCACGTCAAAGCGCGACGGATTTGCGTAAAACTCTCGGATTAAAGGATTTATGCGGCTGGCTTCCTCGTTCAGAACCATTTCCAGCAGAGACCAGTTTTCGTCTGCCGAAGCGACTCTGCCGCGCTCGCGGTTGCGAATTCCCTGCCGGAAAATTTTTGAGACGGCGAGCGACGACAGAAAATATCTCGTCATCTCGAACGCCGTCCGGCGGTAGCTCAATAAACCTTCGGGCGGCGCGCCGGAAAAATCAAAAACGGCGCGGGCGGTTTCCTGCGTGTAGCGACCGACCAGGTGCAGGCACGCGGTCGAAAGCTTTTTGACCGTCAGCGAGAGGCTTTCGGCAATCGCGGTTTCGTGCGGAATCAATCCGGCGAGCGCGGATTTGTCCATCAGGCGCACGCCGAGCGTGACTTCCAGATGCTGGCGCAGAAGCTGCCATATCGGCTCGTCGGCGTGCCCCGCGGCTTCGTCGTAAAACTTCGCTTCGAGATTTTTTTGCCGGACGGCTTCGATATCTCTGAAATGCGCGGCGAGCCACAGCTCCTCGCGAACTTCCCTCGGAAGATTATCGCGGCAGGCTTCGACGTAATTTTTCCAATCCGGCGTGCGCGGCGCGTTTTCCGCGTCGACCGGC
>JALZHR010000276.1 GCA_030860665.1 Acidobacteriota bacterium | reverse complement strand
ACCGATGCCAACGGTTTGGAAACTCGAATAGAATACGACGATTTGCTTCTCAGACAGACGAAAGTAAGCAATTATTATCAAAATCAGCCGGTCGGCGCTGCGACCGAAACCGAATATGGCGCGCCTGATTCGACCGGGCGGATTCCTGCCAGTCAAAGATTTGTCAAAGTGAAAACGCAGATTGACGAGACAAACTGGAAAACCGGCTACACCTGGCTCGACGGCTTGGGTCGAGTAATAAAATTGCAGGAAATTGACCCGAAAGGCGACATCTTTGTCGAGACCGAATATGACCAGATGGGAAGGGCGAAAAAAGTATCGAATCCTTATCGACCCGGCGAGACGAAATTGTGGACGGAAACGACCTTTGACGCCGCAGGTCGAGTCTGGAAAGTAACTACGCCCGATGCGGCGGTGACGGAAACGACCTATGGGCTGGCGACGACGGGAAATCAAATCGGGACGGTCGTGACTGTCAAAGACCAATCGGACAGGCAAAGAAGGTCTATTACAAACGCTATCGGAAAGCTTATCAGGATTGACGAGGAAACCGCCGCCGGGCTCGGCGCTATCGATTCTCCGAATCAGCCGACGCTGTATGATTACGACACATTGGATAATTTATCGACCGTTACGCAGGGCAGCCAGACGCGCGCGTTCGTTTATGATTCGATGTATCGTCTAAAATCCGTCACCAATCCCGAATCGGGAACAATTGCCTACGAATACGATCACAACGGCAAAATGACGCAGAGAACCGATGCCAGAGGCGTCGTAACTACCTGCACGTATGATGCGCTGAATAGAGTTAAAACCAGAAGCTTTTCGGGTGAGACCGGCTATCAAACCCCAATGGTTTCATATATTTATGATAATGTCGCGAATGCTAAAGGAAAACTGATAAAGGTAATCACCGGCGAGACGCAAAATCCTCTCTCGATTACCGAGCTGGCTGAATTTAATAATTTGGGAAGAATTACGAAGAGCCGACAGACAACCGACGGAACAACTTATAACGAGATTAGATATTCGTATAATCTATCCGGCGCGATGGTCGAACAGGTTTATCCGAGCGGCAGAGTCGTTAAAAACGTTCTGGATAACAGCGGTGATTTATCAATCGTCCAGAGCAAAAAGAATTCAAATGCCGGTTTCTGGAGCTACGCCAGGCATTTTACTTATGAGACTTCCGGCGCTTTAAGCTCGATGCAGTTGGGCAACGGCAGATGGGAGTCCGTGCAGTATAATTCCCGCCTTCAGCCGACGCAAATCGCTCTGGGAGCAGTTCGGAATGCAACTGACCTTTTGAAGCTGAATTATGAATATGGTAATTGGGAAAACGGGGCGATTAATACGCAGAAGAACAACGGCACGCTCGCCCGCCACACCATTACCGTTCCTTCAATCGGTCAAACGCAGGGTTTTGTCGCCACGCAAACCTTTCAACACGATTCGCTGAACCGGCTCACCTACGCGCAGGAAACTATCTCCGGCAATCAGACTTGGCAGCAAACATTTACTTACGACCGTTACGGAAACCGCAATTTTGACGAAGCAAATACCACGACTTTGCCCAAAAACTGTCAGAACGGAGATAACCCGGTCGTCTGCGCCGGCGACAGGCAGGTTCTGAATCCCGCCGTTTCGCCCGCTAATAACCGGATAATTTCAGACCAGGACGGCGATAATCAAGCCGAATTTCAATTTGATTCGAGCGGAAACAACACCCGAGACCCTCAGAACAGGACATTTATTTACGACGGCGAGAACAAGCTGGTTGAAGTAAAAAACAGCGGTAATCAGACCGTCGGGCGTTATTTTTACGACGGTGACGGGCGCAGAGTAAAGAAATATGTGCCCGCGACGCAAGAAATAACTATCTTTGTGTATGATATTTTTGGTAAAATGCTTGCTGAGTACTCGACAACTCCCCCGTCGAGCGCTAAACTTTTATATTTAACAAAAGACAAATTAGGAACTCCGCGAGTCAATACCGACGAGAAAGGGACAATCGCGGCTAGACACGATTTTATGCCTTTCGGTGAAGAGATAACGAGGCAAAATTACGGCAGCGACACCGTGCGCCGCAAATTTACGACCTACGAACGAGACGCCGAAATCGACCTCGATTTCGCTCAGGCGAGATTCTATAATGCGAATTTAGGGCGTTTTACCTCGCCCGACCACGTTTTAAACGACGCCGACGAAGCCACGCCGCAAAGCTGGAATTTATACATCTACACCCGCAATAACCCGCTAACCTATACCGACCCGACCGGAAAAGAAATCTGGATATACTATGAAGAAGAAGTCATCGACGATAAGGGCAATAAGATAAAAATCACGCGCCGGGTTCAATACACTGTCGATAAAGACGGAAACACAGTCCTGCTTAATCCTGACGGCTCCAAATATACGGGCGATAACGTCACCGTCGCCAAAATCGCCGCGCATATCGACAAGTTAAGAAGTAAAAGCCGTTTTGCCGGCGAGATAATGAGGCTCGTAAATAACAAGAATCAGCACAGGATTTCAGCCGGTAAATACGACAATAAAAATGTAAAGGGCGGCACAACCTGGACGGAAAATAGTGAAGGTGTAAATACCGATTCTTACTACGACCCGGACACGGGCGAGGGAGAAAACGGCGGCGAGCCGTTTGTGACGCTGGCGCGCGAGCTGGCAGCGGCATATTCAGCTACTTACCTGAAGCCTGAGCCGGTCGGACCGCATTACGAGCAATATTTCGAAAATTATAACACCGGAAGCGGCTGTTGCGCTTGGATGTCTGACCACCAGGCTTATCAACTGAATATTGAGCAGCAGACGAGAGAAGATTTCGGTTTGCCGAAAAGGACAACTTTCAACGGAGCAGGAATTCCGAACCTTGATACAAAAACCAATTTAGATCCTAGAGGCATAGAAGCTTCGCCCTCCAAAGAAGAAGAAATTGGCGAGCCGCCGCCCCTTCCCCGCCCCACAAACAGGCGACCTTAAAACAAACAGCTAACAAATCAAGGCAAACAGGTGATAAATCAAAAAATATATGAGAGGCACACGGCTATATGAAAAACAGGAAATCAGGTAAAGGAAAATTGAGCGGAAAAAGAATTCTTTTATTATTATCCGGCTGCTTATGCTTAATCAGCATCAATATTCAGGCTCAAACGACAAATGCTCAAACTTCCGATGCCGAAAACAAGATTCCTGCTCCTTCCGAAGAACAATTCAAACCTGCTGATGGAATTATCCTTCATGCACATCAAATACCTCCGATAAGGAAATCAAACAGCGGGATAGATTCAACATATAAATTAACCAGACGGGCGATCGATACCAGCGAGCAGGATACGGTTCGCCTCTACGATGCCGACGCTTCGCTCTGGTATGAATTCAGCGTCTATAAAAGCAATCCGCTTTATTTCGTCAATAATCGAAAGCCTGAAGTGAAACCCTTCCAGCCTTTATGGATGGTTATGTTCAGATTAAAAGCGGTTTCCAGGCATTGGTATGAAGTCATAATTAATGAAGAAACTCAGGAAACAAAATACACTCTAATCAGCGACCCGGTGCTCGGGCGGAGTGATTTAGAGCGTTATATTATAAACTCAGGCTCTATCACTTTCGATAAAGAAAAGAATCCACTTCGCGAAGCGCCGGGCGGTAAGGTAAAGGAAGTTCAGTATCAGGAGCGAGACAGATATTTCACACAGCGAATTTATAATGATTGGGTTTTAGTTCACACGGAAAAGACGGGAGAATCAGGCTGGATAAGATGGAAAAAAGACCGCGATATTTTAGTCGGATATATGTTAAATAATCATGAACTCCCAAAGCAGTAACTGAAAATTTACAAATCGTCTTTGAAAAAACCGGCGCTGATTGCGCCAACGGGATTGACGAAGATAAAAAAGCCGGCGCCGGCGGCGGAGTTTGAAAATTCGTTTAAAAGGTAAAGTTAAAGGCGGAAATGCGCGCATTTCCGCCTCTAACTTTCTCGCCCCAGCTCTATTTTTTTTCGATTCGAAGAAGACGACGACCGGCAGAAAATCGAGTTTGCCGGAGTCGCCCGATAAGTTAATAAGCTGAGCGAGTGAAGCCTTTTTTAGAGAGGCGAAGCCTCGGTTATCGTGAGTGCGGAATAATTCCATATTCCAGCCCGTCGGCTAAGCTCTCAGGCGTAAGAGCTTAACACTTGTCACCTGTCTCTTATCGCTATTCCTTAATATTTCTGCGTTTGCGTCGGCTGAAAAATGTTTTGCAGCTGCAGGTATTGCGGCGAGACGTTCTGCGTGGTCATCGTGCTCGACGCGGAATACGGGTCGCCGCCGCCCTGGTGCGAGATGATGTAGCGGATGATGCCGTGCGGAAAACGGCTGTCGGTCGCGCTGATGTCTTTCGCGCCGCCGTCCTGCGACCACCAGTGCCCGGGCTGCGCGCGCTCGATTGACAATTCCAGATTGACGGGCGATTGTCCGACCCAGACCATAAACTGGCGGCAATGCTCGATCGAGATTTTCCCCGTGTTCGGATAGCCGCCCGCCTCGACATACAGCGCGGTCAGGACGCGGTAGATGAAAACATCGTCGAAGACGACGTGCTCGGAAAATTTTATCGCCGTGTTGACGCCGATGACGTTCACGTCCTTGATGCGGATGCGCGCCGCGTTGGCGATTTTCGGGCAGTAGATGCCGACCGACGGGTTGGTCGGCGCGACGTTCAGGCTGAACGGGTGCGAGGCGGTTTCGACGCTCACGTCCTCGACCGTCATATTTATCGCGTTCGCGCCGTTTATCGCCGTAATCGTCGGATTGTCGGGCACGCGCAGGTGCATCCGCTCGACCACCAGATTGACGTGATTGAAACCCGGCTCCCACGGAACCGTGCCGACCAAGCCGCGCGTCGAGATGAGCGACGGCTGAAGCTGCCCGAGACTGTAATTGTCCACGCCGTTTAAATCGGTCGCGATAATCGTCCCTTCGGTCGCCTTCGCGTTCCAAATCGTGCCCGTCCGGAATTCGCCTCTTAAACGCCAGTATTTCAACGAGTTCGTTTCGTTGAAATACGGGCAGAACAAAATCGCGTTGACCGGGTGACCGGGGTCGGCGGGATAAATGCCTAGTGCCGGGCGCGCGTCGGTGCGCGTCTGGTCGAAGCCTTTGTTGACGCGGTAGAAGCCCGCCGGAATATCGACCGTTCCGCCACCGCCGCCATTGGCGAACAGCGAAGCGGTCGCCGCGTTTATCGCGTCGGTGTCGTCGTGCTGGACGTTCGCGCCGGAAACGGTCGCCGTCGCCGCCGTGTTCAGAGTTAAAGTCGTGCCGTTAATCGCCGTGATTTTGGCGACTAAATCGTCGCCCGAGCCCTGCCTGCCCGCGCCTTCGATGAATACGCCGTGATTGACCGCGAAAGTCGTCGCGCTCGCCACCGTCAAAGTTTTCGCGCCCGCTTTAATCGCGCCGGTCGTGCGCGCCGCCGAGCCGGAAGCGCCGAAATTTTTTACGTTGACGACCGACGGGAAATTTCCGGTCGATTGCGCCGGAGCGGCGATGATAAAGCAGGCGAGCAGGCTGAGCGAAAATAAAAACGATTTGAATTTCATATTTTTTCTGCGATTCGGGAAAGCTCGAAACGGCTGACCCGAACTCTATGATACAGGCGCGGGTTTCCGCAAGACAAAAAAAGAGGCTCGTCAAAGCCTCTTTTTCAATCATTCAAAGTTTTCCGGTCGCGGAGAATATCCGCCGCTCTTACTGCACCTGCACCGGTCTGGTCGTCGTGACCGCGCCGGGCGTTCTGGGAATCATCGCCGGGCGCGGCGTGGTGACGGTAAAGGTAGGCTCGCTAATCACCTTGTAATCCGACGGCGGCGTGAAAAGCGAACGGTCAGGCTCGCTGCGGCTGATATTTTCCAGACGGTAAACCTGCTCGCCGGTGCGCGGGTCGCTGTGTCTGGAATAAACTATCATCTGCAATTCCTTTGAATACCATTTCTCGTAGACAATCTCAATCGGGCGCTCGTTGCCGATAGTTCCGGCGGCGATGGTCGTCACGGTGCGCGTGCCTTCGGCTTCGATGCCGTCAAAACTGCGCGTGCCGAGCGATTCGGATTTGCCCGCTTCGCCGTTTGTCGTCGCGACGACGCTCGGCAAAAGGATGACGTGGCTTCGCTGCGCGGCATCCGTTTCAATCCGCGTCCGCATCGCCTGGCTCAGCGGCTGACCGTTGACGATAACCGCGCCTTCGGCTTTTCCGGGCATCGAGGGAATGCGGCGGACGGTTTTCTTCTCCTGGTCTATTAAATACCTGTAGTTGGCTACGGGGTCGAAAATCGAAATCGTCTGCCGGGCGGTGATTGCGCCGGTCGAAGCGGGCAGCGGTTCACGGCGAAAGCGACCTTCGCTGTCGCGATACATACGAACCGTAAAGGTGCGCGAGATTTTGTTGCCGTCGGCGAGAACCTGCGAGCTTTCGCTGACCGCCTCAGCCGAAAACGGCGCGCCCTTGACGATTGTCGTCGAGCTGGCGGCGATAACTTCCGCCGTGACTCTCGACGGCGCGACCGCCTGCTGCGCCGTCGCCGTCGCGGTCAAAGCCGCAACGCATAGTAAAACCAAAAATAAATACTTCATTTTTTTCTCCTTATAAATTGTAGAATTACCTGACAAATCTGATTGCTTTGGCGACGCCGTCCGCGCCGACCAGCAAATCCGTTTTAATTTTCTCCGATTCGTTTTCAATCGGCAGATTCACGCCCAGCGCAAACAGAGAGGCGCGCGAAAGCTCGGCGCGGACAATCCGCAAATCTTCTCCGGCTTCGCCCGGATTTCCCGCCGATGTCAGAGCGTAAAACTCGCCGTCCGGGTCGATTTCATTCTGACGCCGCTGCTGCTGTGCAAAATTCCTTTTTCGCGGCGTTTGTTTCGGTAAAGCGGCGATTTCTTTTCTGAAAACGGCTTTTTGGAAATTCAAGCCGTTTTCAGGCGCGGAATTCTTTATTTTTTCAATCTCGGGCAAATCTTCACCCGTCGCCGTTATTGTCGGCTGCGGAATATTAACGGGTGCGGGCGCAAATTGAATCTGCGGCGGCGGCGCGACTCGTTCATCTGAAGCTATCGACAAATCTTTCTGTTTCGTGAGAACGATTACGCCGAAAGCGCCGAGCGCGAAAAGCGTCAGAACAGCCAGCGCCGCGCCGGTTTTCTGCCAGTTCCGAGCGAGCAGGCTTTGCCAACCGGCGAAGCCGATTCGTGGTTGTCGCTCGCGTTTCTGTTGCCTTTCTTCCGCTTTTATTCGGGCTTTCACGGCGTCGAAAAGCTGCGGCGAGCCGACGATTTGGTCGAGTTCATCATCCGCCACGCGCGTCGTTTCCAGCAATTTGCGCCCGATTCGGTCGAGGTCAGCTTTTTGTAAATCCCGTTTCTTCATTTTCCGCTCCAAAAGACGTTTCATTCATCGGTTCAGTTACAAAAATCTTCGCAGGATTTTTCGCAGAGCGCTGCGGGCGCGAAAGGCGCGAATCTTGATTTTCGAGCTTGACCAGCCGGTGATTTCGGCGACTTCGCTGACGCTCATTTCCTCGGCGTCGAGCATTTGCAGAATGGCGCGGTCTTCCGCCCCCAGCCGCGACAGCAGCTTTTCCGCCAAATCGCGCTCGACCAGAGATTTTTCCGTGTTTTTCCCGTTGCCGGGCGCGGCGGCGAATAAAATCTCGATTTCCGGCTCGGAAAACTCGCAGAGCAGATTTTCCGATTTCCGGTTTTGACTGCGGAGTGCGTCCAGACAGGCGTTGGTCGTAATGCGCGCCAGCCAGCTCGCCATCGAAGCCGAGTGCTGACCGCGAAAGCTTTTCAGCTCGAAATAGGCTTTTGTAAAGCTGATTTGAATGATTTCCTCGATTTGTTCCGGGCGCTGGAAATAGCGGCTGGCGATGGTCGCGGCGAGCCGCTTATAACGCTCGAAAATCTGCTCAAAAGCCGTTTCGTCGCCCGCCAGCGCTAGCTCGACCAGGCGGCTGTCCGTATTTTCCGCGCGCGCTTCCGCCGCCGCCGGCGCGAATTCTGCGCCGGCGCTTTTTTCGGCGTCCGCATCGGGCATAAAATCTTTGTCCTGCCAGGCTGTCGAATAATCCATTTTGAGTTTTCGGATTGATGATTGAATAACAGTCGCACCAAAAGACGCCGCGCTCTTCGTTCCGGTTACAAAATTTTTCTACGCTGATTTAACGAGGACGGCGGTTTTGAAGTTTCATCGTAGGAATGTGATAGGTGATAAAGGAAGTCTTTAGCCGTTAGACACTAACGGTTCTCGGCAAAAATGCGCCCGGCGTCGATTACATCTGTAGTAAAAGTTTTCGCCGCCCGAAAATTATCGGCTTTGAAAGAAAATAAGAGAAACGGCGATTAATCAAAAGCGAAATTCTAAATTCTAAATTATCTCGGATAATATTGTCCGAGATAATTTAGAATTTAGAATTTAAAATCTTTTTTCTCTGATTTTCGTGCGAAGCCGGAATTATTATGATTTTTTCTGCGGCTTCATTTCCCAGAGGACGTTGACGATGACCCAGCGCCCGTTGAGCCTGCCCATCTGCATATAATCGACCCAGTCGCGCATCTCGACTTTGACGACCGCCGAATTTTCCATCATATCCAGAATCGTCACGTCCTTTTGCTGCTGCTCTTTCGGCGTCTGCTTGCCGAAGCCGCGCCGCGTCACCTGCACTAAAGATAAAGCACCCATATTTTCCAGACGGCTGTTGCCCCGGTCGTCGTTGCGGACGATGCGCTTGGCTAAATCCGGATGCAGCGCGCGCTCCATTCGCTCGGCGTTGCCTTCATACCAGCCTTCGATGTAGTCGAGCGCGGTTTGTTTAATCAATTCGCGCGCGTCGGCGGTCGTTGTCGTCGCGGTCGTTGCGGTGGTCGGAGTTTGCGCGTGAGCGTTCAGCGCGCAGAAGGTTAAAACGATAAAAAATAATAATGCCGGTTTCTTCATTTCAATTTCCTTTTGTTTATATTTATAGATTTTCCAAAGTCTCAGGGCGAGACTTTTTCGTAGACGAAATACGTGTCTTGAAACATATACGTAATTTCGCCGTTTTTGTTTTGGCGAAAGCCGAGCAGTTTGTTTTCGGCTCGCGGATTATTTATCAATTCAAATAATAAAGGCTCGATTTGCCGCCATCGCTCGCCCTGAAAAGAAAGCGTCCCGTCGTCATTCGCTTTAACCTCGAACGGCTGCGGGAAATAAGCGGTTCCGGGCGCGCACGTGTGGCAGTAAATATCGGGACGATATTTTCCCGCGAAACGTTTTAAATCTTCGGGCGAAGATTTCATCGTCGGCTTCGGTTCGGATTTGACGGGCGGCGCGGGAAGATAGCGACCGAGAAAAGCGTTTTTCACCGCTCCAGCCAAGCCGAACGCGCCGGATTCGGTGTTGCAGGCGACGAAAATTCCCAGATTTTTTTCCGGCGCGAGCGTCATCAGAGCCGAGTAGCCGTCGTCCATACTGCCGCCGTGCTCGACGATTCGCGCGCCATTAAATTCGCCTTCGTAAAAACCGTAAGCCCAGCCCGCAATCCGCGGGTGATTCCGAAAATGCGTTTTGTGCATTTCGCGCGTCATCCGCTCGCTCAAAATGCGCTTCCCGTCCAGCGCGCCGCCCGCGAGATGCGCCCTCATAAAACGCGCCATATCAATCGCCGTGCTGTTGATGTCCGATGCCGGAAAAGTGTGAAACCATTGAAAGGGAAGTTTCTGGTATTTGTTATCGGCGTATTCGTAGCCGGTGGCGAGGTCGGCTTTAAATTCTTCCGGCACGTTTGAAAAGCTCGTCCGGCGCATTTCGAGCGGCTCGAAAATATTTTCGCGGACATACTGGCGAAAAGGCGTCCGCGTAATCTGCTCGACGACGTGACCGGCGAGCGCGCTGTTGTAGGTGCTGTAGGCGATGACTTCGCCGGGCGGCAGCCGCCGCACGATTCTGGTTTTCAGAAACGCGCCGAGCGGAATCAATTCGGCTTCGTTGCCGGTTCTTCTGCCCGGGCTGATTTCGTCCAGACCGGAAGCGTGCGTCAGCAGATGGTGAAACGTAACGGGCTGCTGCGGATAAGTGTCCGGCACGCGCACGCCTTTCAGATACTTGTTAACGTCGTCGTGCAAATTTATTTTCCAGCGGTCGGCGAGCTGCAGGACGGCGTTGGCGGTAAAAACTTTGGTGATTGAGCCGATGCGAAAAATCGTTTTGTCGGCGACGACCGGCGTTTTCTTCTCCACGTCGGCGACGCCGTAGCCTTTGGCGAAAATTATCCTGCCGTCTTTGACCGCCGCGACGACCGCGCCCGGAACGTGCAGTTTTTCCATCCGCTCGGCGAAAATCGGGTCAAAGAGCTTTTCCAGCTCCTTTGCTTCGTCCGTTTGGCGAAGCGGCGCGGATTGATTTTGCGCCGGAAAAGGCTGAATCAGAAGCGTAACCAGCGTGAAAATTACGAGCAGATTTCTCATGATAAACTTCCGGGTCTGGCTAAGGTCGACATATTTCCGTCGGCGACTCTGAATCTGCGGACGGCTTTGCCGGAAAATTCGCGGTAGAGCTTTTCAGATTGCGGCGCGCGATTGCCGTCATTTTTGCCCGCGTTTGACGAAACCTGCGGGCTTTGAGCTTTAGGTTTCGGCACGTCGGACAGATGCGAGGCGACGACCTGCCAGCGACCGCCGCGCTTCACGTAAGTGTCGGTGTAGCGATTTTCCTCTTTCACCAGATTCCCGTTCTGCCGCCGCTCGGTCACGACGCGCCCGATTAAGATAACCGTGTCGCCGTAAACGCGCGACTGCACGTCCTCGGTGTAAAATCTGAGCTGCGGCTGGTTCGGGCGGCGCGGCGCTTTTAGCATATTCAGAATCTGCGGCTTGGTTTGAATCGACCCGTCCGGGAAGGTGATTGTGAAATCGTCGGCGACGATGGCGTCCATCGCTTTGGCGTCGAGCCGCTCGTAGGCGTCGAGCCACGCGCGCTCCAGTTTTCGCACTTCCTGCTCGGCTTGGCTCTGCGCGGACGCGTAGCCGCCGCAGCAGCAGATTAAAAGCAGCAAAAGCAAAATCGGAAAATTTTTCGGTAAATTCATAACGGTTTCTCGCTTTCTGAAAAGAATTCTGATTTACACGCGACAGCGTATAGCCGTTCGCCGGGCGGCGCAACTGTTTTATGATATGCGGTCGGAAATTAGGGATATGCGGCAAAATAAGCCGGAGAGCGGAAGAATCGGCGGGAGAAACGCGGCGGCGAAAATCAGAGTTTCAAAATCGTTTCCAGATTTTTACGATAGCGGCGGCTTGACGAAAGCTCCGTTCCGTCGCGCAGGATGACGGCGAACTCCCCGTTGAAAAGCGGGTGCAGCTCCTTGATTTTTTCGATGCGGACGATGGTCGAGCGGCGGATGCGCAGAAATTCATTCGGGTTCAGCTTGCTTTCGATGCCGTCCATCGTCTCGCGCAGCAGGTGCTTTTCGCGCCCGGCGTGAATTTCGATGTAGTTGCCGCACGCGCCGACCCAGTCGATTTCGTCCGCGCCGATAAAAAAAACGCGCCCGGCTTCCTTGACGGGAATGCGTTCGAGAAAAGCGGGCGGCGCGTTGCGCGTTTTGCTTTTCGCCAGACCGCGCAGCAATTTGTCGATTATTTCCGGCTCGATTGCCGAATCCTGCGGAGGCGGCAGCGACGAATTGACGCGGCGGCGAACGCGTTCGAGCGTTTTCCGAAAGCGTTCCGGGTCGATAGGTTTCAGCACGTAATCGAGCGCGCCCGCTTCAAAAGCCTTTATCGCGTGCTCGTCGTAAGCGGTGACGAAAACGATTTCCGGCAGATTTTTCGCGCCGGTTTTTTCGACGAGCGAAAAGCCGTCGACGAGCGGCATCTGGATGTCGAGAAAAACGAGGTCGGGTTTTTCGCTTTCGATTTTGGCGGCGGCGATTTGCCCGTTTCCGGCTTCGCCCGCGATTTCAAAATCCGCCTCGCGCTCCAAAAGCCGACGAATCCCGCGCCGCGCCAGCGGCTCGTCGTCAACGATTAATACCCGGATATTTCGCATCTTTAATTCTGCGCCGTGCCGGCAGTAGCAGCGGCGGCGGCGGAGCGAAACGGAATCGTCACCTTGACTTCCAAGCCGCCCGCCTGCGGCGAAACGATTTCAAAACTGTGCCGCGCGCCGTAGAGCTTTTCAAGCCGCGCGCGCGTGTTTGAAAGCCCGATTCCGTTCGATTCGTTTTTCGATTCTCCGCCGCTCAAGCCCGCGCCGTCGTCGCTGACGGAAAGCTCGACGTGACCGTTTTGCCTGCGTGCTTCGACGCGAATCGTCCCGGCTTCGGCGCGCGGTGCGATGCCGTGTTTGATGGCGTTTTCGACCAGCGGCTGCAAAATCAGGTTCGGCACGAGCGAATCCAGCGTTTCGGCTTCGACCTCGAAATCGACGCGCAGCCGGTCCTGAAAGCGTGTCTGCTCGATTTCCAGATAGCCGCGCAGGAATTCCAGTTCCTGCCGGAGCGAGACTTCCTGCGACTTTTCGCTTTTCAGCGCGGCGCGCAGCAGCTCGCTCAAACGAATCAGCATCCGGTTGGCGGCGTCGATGTCGTCGCGCATCAGCACGGAAATCGTATTGAGCGTGTTAAAGAGAAAATGCGGGTGAATCTGCATTTTCAGCGCGTCGAGCTGCGCCTGCGCCAGTTGGGTTTCGAGCTGCGCGGCGGCGATTTCCAGCTGCGCGGCGTGCCGCTCGCGCTCGCGATAACGGCGATAATAATCGTAAGCCAGCGTCAGCCCGACGATTGAGCAGTAAAGCAGAAAATTGATGTGAAATTCGGCGACAAACCAATTCTGAAACGAGCGAACGGGCGAAAACGGCTTTGAGGGGTCGCCCAAAAGAGCCTGCCTGACAAACGTGTAAATCGCTATCTGCAAAGTCGAAATCGCGCTCGCCGCCAGCAGGTGAACCGGCAATGCGCGCCAGAGCCTGTTTCGTTCGAGCGGAAAACGCTGCGCCAGATTGATGACCAGCGGCGTCAGCGGCGTCCAGATATAGACGCAGCTGAGCCACGCGGTCAGTATCCAGCCCAAACTCTGCGGTCTGCCGACATACGCGTAATTCAGATAAGACTGAACCGAAAAAAACAGCGCCAGCAGCGTCCAGGCGGCAAAAATAACCAATCCTTTTCCCGCCGCGCCGCGAAGAAAAGACGTTCTGTCGGCATTGTTCCGGTCGTTCGGCGACATACAGCCTTATTATTACTCTCAAAAGCGTCGGAAAAGCAAATGTTTTTAGCCGATAGCTGATAACTGCTCGAATGTGACCGACGCGGCTTAAAACGCCGTAGAATCGGTCACGGATAATTTATAGCGGGAAATTTTCAGTCAGATGCGAGAGTTGATGAGGAAACGAAAAACAGCAGACGTTTCAATCTGCTGTTTTTCGTTTTATTTGTCTGCGGCGTATTTATTTATGTTTTATCACGTCGCTGTCGGCTGCGCCCTGGCGTTTGTTCGGGTCGTTTTCCTTGACCGTTCCGCCGCCGGACGCTTCGTGCATCTGCTGGTTTTTCTTGTCTTTATTTTCGCCGTCCTTTTTCTGGCGTTTCTTTTCCGACATTTTTATTTTCCTCCTCCGCTGCCGGTTTTCTTCTGCGAGCGAGTCGCGTTATTTTGCTTGTCGGCGGATTTTTCTACTTTCTGCGAGCGCATATTTTTCGAGTCTTTATTCTCGCTCGCATTTTTCTGATTTTGTTTCTCAGCCATTTTTTTATCCTCCTTGTGTCGCGTGATTGGCGGGCGTCGCCGTCATCGTGTAGCGCAGCAGCGCGCCGACGCCGCCGTAATCTTTCAGCAGATTTTCGTCCTCGATAAACGTAATATTATCCGCTGATGCCAGCGCCTGCCGGACAAGCTCGTCGACGACTTCGACCGAATCCTGCGCGTTCGGCAATTCGTCTTCGTCAGCGCCGGGCGCGTAAGCTTCCAGAACTTTGGCGACTTTTTTGCGGTTGTAGCGAATCACGTCCAGATTCGCGCTCAGAAAAAGCTCCTGCACCTGACCGTTCTGCAATGCTTCGAGCGTTTTTTCCACGCCGACCACGCCCAAGCCGCCGTCGTAATTTTGCTCGAGCAACTGCTGGATTTTTTCCATATCGCTCGTCGTATTGTATTGCTGAAGCGTGACCTGCGTCGCTTCAAACAATTCGTCCTGAGAAGTGGTGACGGGCAGGCTCAGCGTGTCGATAACCTTTTCTTCCATTTCCTTCGACATCTCGCCGCGCAGCAGCGGAATGATGACGGCTTCGTTGCCGCACAGGATAATGCGCTTCAAGTTGTCGTCGCGGACGATTTTTTCCAGCTCGTCGATGCACTCTCTGGCGTGCTGTTTATGAAAATTGTCGATGTGCCGCTGGTAACGCATCTGCGACCAGCCGCCGACTTCCGTGCGGTTGGTTTTCGTGCTCTGGATTTCCTCGTGACTGAAGGTTTTGCCGCGCCCGAAAACGTAAATCTGCGCCGAATTGGTGTCAGCCAGCAGAACGGCGTAGCGCGGGTAGCGGTCGCGTAAGTGCGCCAAAGGATAAAGATGCGGGCGGTCGGAGATGAAAAAGTAATCTTCGTCTATCGGCATATCCAGCTCGACGGTTTCAAAAAAATCGTCAGCGCCCGCGCAGGCAAAAATCGCCACGCCCTGCGCCGTCGGTCGAACCGTTTCGAGATAGTCGAGAATTTTTTTCGAGTCGCGGTTGAAGCTTTCGCGCTCGGAAGTTTCCTCGGCGTAGTTTTTTTCAGCTTCATTCAATTGGTTGCGAACGAAAACGTCAAATGTTCTCTGACCGTTTTCGTTGACCTGCGCGTTCAGATAAAAATTCAGAAACGGAAAACCGGTCGGCTCGAATCCGGCAAGTTTTTGCAGTAAATTTTTCATAGATTTTTTCCCTCAAGTAAAAGGCGCGTAAATTATAACCATTAACCTGCGCGCCCGATTTTCGATAAAATTTAAGCCGAAGCGATGCGGCTCGTGCCGCCGGTGTTTCCCATAGCTTCCGTTTTCATCGCTTCGATTTCGTCGCCCATTGTCACCAGCGTTTCCGCGCCGAGCAGATTTTCGGCTCTCGGAAACATCTCGTTTTCTTCTTCCTCGACGTGGTGCTGGACGTTCTCCTTCAACTGCGCCAGCAGATTCTGAAATTCCGGGTCGCCCGGATTTAAACCGGTCATTTCTTCAAGCAGCATCCTGACG
>JALZHR010000265.1 GCA_030860665.1 Acidobacteriota bacterium | reverse complement strand
CGAACGGGCGACTCGAAGACATAAACCCGATTTCGGCGCGATAAGTCGAATCGGATTCGACGTCGAACCACCACGAACCGGCGACCGGAACGCGATAAAAATTCTCGCTCCGGTTCGTTAAATTAATCAGCCGCGCGACAAAGGTAAAGTCTCCGGCGCGATTGCCGAACATTTTTTGCAGCGCCTGAAACGGGTTGTTTTTCAGCGACCAGTAAAAGAAAATCCGGTTCGGCGACTGCATCTGCAACCGCGCGCGGTTCTCGCTCGGCAGCGCGGGCAGCTTCGGCTCGGCAAGCTCTTTGAAAATCTCGGACGGTTCTTCCGCTTCTTCTTTCTCTGCTGCTGCTGCTGCTGCCGCCGCGTCTTCTTCGCCATCGACGGCGGCAAATCTCAACTCGTTTTCCGGCAGCGTTCTGATTTTTTCGCCTTTGAGCATTTCAGCCGACGAAACCAGATTCAATTTAAAATCGGTCAGCGAGAATTCCAGCGTTTCGGTTTCCTGTTCTTCCGTCGCCGGATTTTCGATAATTTTTTCGTTCATAAATATTTATAAATGTCTTCCGGCGCGTATGCCGCCGAAATCGCAATCAAGTTAAAAGAGTAGATTATGCGGGCTTTTGTGAAAAGAAACAAGCCTCAGGAGTCGAGCGAGAAAAACGAAAAGCCCGGAGAAAAACGTTTTTCTCCGGGCTTTCGACCGATTCGGGCTGAATTATTTATATCAAAACTGATATTTCGGCTATCAATTCTGATATAAATTTCCGCCCGCCGTTTTGCCGCCGAAAATTCTAACTGTTGAAAGTTCGGCGTTTAGGTTCGTCCGCATTTCCGGCACGCGAATTGACAAGACTCAAACGCAGTTTATTTCACGGATTTTGTTTCCGGAAGGTGTTTGAGCGACGATTGCATTGCGAATCTCTCATCGGAAAACTGCCCGCTTCAAGGCATTCACTCAAAGTCGAAGGATTCAGAATCAGAACAAGCAGGAAAACCGCCGCTTTGATTTACAGGGCTGTCAGCCGGGCGTCGGGAGAAATTTTACAAACAAAAAGTGAGGTGCATTATGGCAAGATTAATAGTAGTCGCATTTTCGGAAGATACGATTGCCGCACCGGGCAATCGGCAAAATAATTACATCGAAGTCTCGGTCACCGACGCCAACGGCGAACCGGCTGTCGGACTCGCGGCGGGCAATTTCAAGGTCGACCCGATGATTGTCGGTCCGGGCGGCGCGCTGGTGAACATCGTCAGAGTAGTCGCCGGCAGATTGCCCGGCTTTTATCATATCGAGGTCGTCCCGATTAACACTCAGACGTGGAAAGCGGGCGTCTACATTTTCGCGGTCGCCGTGCAGCGCGGAAACGATAAAGGACAAACGCTGGCGACGGTTTTGATGGATTAAAAGCAAGCGTTGAAGATTTAGTGACGAAAAAAACGAATTCGCCCGCGCGCGGCTTAATTATGACCACGCGCGGGCGAATTCGTTAAAAACCCGCGAAAAGCGGAAAGAGTTTGAGCCGGAAAAATTAAGCCTGTTTTTTCTTAATATTACCGGCGCGTGAATTTTTTGAGTTTTACTTCGATTTTATAACCGTCCGTATTAATCTGCGCGCGGACGGGAATGCGGCGCGGGTCGTCCATAATCCAAATCGTCATCGTGCCTTTTTGTTCGATGATGCGATTTGCGCCGAAAACTTCCGGCTCGAGGCGAAAGCACCAGATTTTGCCGAGAATCGTGTTCTGAAGCTCGCGCGCCGTGACGCGCACCGGAATTTTATAAACCAGACCGGAATCGCTGACCGTGAGCTGAAACGTCTTTCCGGCTGCCAGCGGCAGGCGGCGCAAAGTGTAGATGCCCGAAATCAAATCCTGCGTACCGTCCTCGATGGCTGAGGCAATCCGGCGCGGCGGTCGCATCCGGTCGTTCGGGTCGGTTTCGGTATAAGTTACGCGGCGGTCGTCGTAATCAAAAACGGCTTCGGAATCGCGGACACGCTCGTCCTGCTCGTCGCGCTTGGTCGTTCTCAGAATCCGGAATTTTTCGCCGTCCACCATCGATTCAAACATTTGCAGGAAGCTGAAGCGAACCAGCCGGGTCAGGCTGCCTTTCGAGCGGGCTTCGGTTTTAATCAGGTAATCTTCGCCGTTCGCCGCGCGCGCGAGAGTGAAATTTATATCGGCGACGCTGATGCCGCGAAAAATCGCTTTACTCAGTTTTACTTCGTAAGACAAGCTCTCGCCGACGCTGACGGCTTCATTTTTTCCGTCCGTTTGGGCAAAGCTCAAGCTGCAGCAGCAAAGCAGAATCATCAGCTTGAGCAAAAGCGTGTGAATTATTTTTCTCGTCATAAATAATTAAATGTATCTATGCTGCAAGTATAAATCGAAAATCGGATTTTGTGTTAAAAATTTATTTTTAGACTGATTTTTGACTTCCGGTCTTTGACCTCTGACCTTTGACCTTTGATTTTCTTTAATTTGCGGCTCGAATCGCAGCTAAAATTCCCAAAGGTCAAAAATCAAAAATCAAAGGTCAATTTTTTAAACGCTGCTGGACGGCGCTGAAAACCGCTTCGACGGAAATGTCCAGACAAATCCAGTTTCCGCAGGCGCGGCGATGACAGTCCATCCGGCAGTTGATGTCGGCACGCTCGACGCAGATGTCCGACGCGTTCGGGCTGCCGTTGCGCCACCACTCGGTCGGACCGAAAATGCCGACGACCGGCGCTTTTGCCGCGACCGCCAGATGCGTCGGTCCGGTGTCGCCGCCGACGTAAACCCGCGCTCGCTTCGCCAGCTCGTAAAAGCCTTTCAGGCTTAGGTTTGCGGCGAAGGCTTTGCCTGTTCTGCTGTTTTTTAGAACCTTTTCCGCCAGCACGTTTTCATCCGGCGCGGTCGTGACGACAGAAATCAAGCCGTTTTCTTGCCAGAGCCGGTCAGCCAGCGCGCCGAATTTTTCCGCGCCCCAGAGCTTTGTCGTCCAGCCGCCCGCCGGATTTAAAATCGCAAAATTTCCGCCCGCTCGCGCGACGATTTTTTCGGCTTCTTCGGCGTGCGCTTTTTCCGTGAAAATCGGAAACTCGAAATCTTCTTCGTCATCCGGCACGGAAATTTTCAGCGCTTTCTGCGCCAGCATCAGATTTTTGCGGATAACGTGAATTTTGCGCGGAATGCTGACGGTATTGGTCAAAAGAAAGCGGCTGGCTGGCTCGCGCAGGGCTTCGCGGGCGAAACCGTAACGGCGTTTGGCTTTGGCGAGCTTGGCGATGGCGGCGGATTTCAGAAGTCCCTGGAAATCGAGGGCGACGTCGAAGGCTGAGGCACGAAGCCCGCGTAACTGCTGACGGGCAATCAACAGCGTCTCCCCAAGCGATTCTTGATGCCTCAGAGCCCTCGTATCAACTTCGATGAGGTGACTTAAAAATTGGTTGCGTCCGGGGCGCAGAATTTCCGCCGAGCGATTTTCGACGACCCACGAAATCTCGGCGTGCGGAAGCGCGCGGCGAATCGCCGCCAGCGCGGGCAAAGCGTGCACGATGTCGCCGATGCTGCCGAGTTTGACGATAAGAATCTTCATCTTTCAAAAGACGAGAGTAAAGAGTCGGCACTCCGGAGTCAACCGGAATGAATTTTCTTCCGCCGCGCGACTTTATTTTCTCTAGACTTGCGGCTTTCAGATAAGTTATTTTATTAGTTAGGAACTAGCCCTTCCCGCCCGCTTGCTTGCTTACTTGCTCGCTCGCTCGCTCGCTTGTTTGCTTGCTTGCTTGCTCTACGACGCACGAACCTATTATGCCGTCATCTCAACGCCCGAAACGAGATTTGCGACCCGCCCTGGTTTTCCTGAGCGGCGATTTTCTCGCCGTGCCGATTCCGCTCGAACGCGAAGAGGTCATCATCGGGCGCGCGCTGGAAGCGGACGTTCGCGTCAACGACAAAAAAGTTTCGCGCCAGCACGCGCGCATCACGACCGTGCAGAGCGGCGAAAACGGAGAGCCGAGCTATATTCTGACCGATTTGGATTCGCGCAACGGCATTTTTCTGAACGGTCAGCGCATCGCGCAGGAGACCTTGCAGAACGGCGACAAAATCACCATCGGCGAGCACATCCTGCGCTTTGAGCTTTTGGACGAAATCGACCGCGAATACCAGCGCCAGATTCGCCGCCTGCTCTCGCACGACGATTTGACCGGGCTGCTTTCGAGCCGCTCGTTTTTCTCGGAGCTGCGCCGCGAAGCCTCGCGCCCCGACGCGGAAAAACGCCCGTTCTGCGTTTTGATGATGGACGTGGATTTTTTCAAAAGCGTCAACGACACTTACGGGCATCTGACCGGCAGCAAAACGCTGGAAGAAATCGGATTGTGCATCACGCAGATTCTGCGCAGCGGCGACGTCGCCTCGCGCTTCGGCGGCGAGGAATTCGCCGCGTTTCTGATGGACGCGGAATTGTCGCAGGGCATCGTCGCGGCGGAGCGAATCCGCTCGACCATCGAGCAGCAGGAATTCAGCGTCATCCGGCAGGGCAAGCCGACCGAAACGCATCGCATCACCATCAGCATCGGCGTCGCATCGTTTCCCGTCGATTCGAGCGACCCGATCGAGCTGGTCGAAATGGCTGACTCGGCGCTTTATCGCGCCAAACGCGAGGGCAGAAACCGCGTCTGCGCCTACCGCGAGCTGAGCGAGGAAGAAACAAGAAAAACACTGTCGGCGCGCAGCGAAGAAAACGAACCGGTCACAGAAAAATACAATCTGGAGCCGCGCAGCCAGATTTCCGAGTTTAAATAAAGACGAAACCGTCCTTTAATGCAGAACGCAAAGTGCAAAAACGGAAGAATCAAATTCATCTTCCATTTCGCACTTTGCGTTCTGCGTTTTGCATTTGCTAAAGCTTTTTCATATAAAATCTTGCAGCGGTTTTTCATAAAATTTTGCAACTATTTTTTCCCGTTCGCGTGAAATCAAATCGGTAAGACAAGCAGGCGGCGAGCGCAGGGACAAAGAAAATGTTTCGTGATAAACTGGCGTTTTGTCGTTTTTCGGACGATTAAGGTGTTTGGCGACAGGCGATTTCTCTTCGGCGAGAGATTATTGCAAACAACCTATTGCCTGCTTCCGGCTACCAATATTGATTACCGATTCTTAAAAGCCCAAGACCAAAAAAGTGATAGATAAACTCAATCTCGCAACACATCCTTTTCGCAACCGGTCGCTGCCGTATCTGCTGGCGCTGGCGTGCTGCACGCTCGCGCTGGTCGGCGTGATTTTCGGTTTCACGAAGCTGAGAGAAATCAAAGCGCAAAACGAAATGGTGCAAGCTGAAATCAAGCTGATGGAAGAGCAGCTGGCGGATTTAAAGGGCAAAGGCGACCAGATTCAGCAAACACTGACGCCCGAACAGAAAACTCTGCTGATTGCGGCGCATAAGCTCGTTGCGCAGAAAGGCTTCGGCTGGTCGCGCCTGTTCGCCGATTTGGAAAGCGTTTTGCCGGGCGGCGTCAGCGTTTCGCGCATCAATGTCGAAAACGTTTACCAGACCGGCGACCGCACGCAAGCCGAGCTGCAATTGTCGGTATTGAGCCGCGATTATCAGGGCGTGATGAATATGATCGACACGATGAATTCGCGCCCGATTTTCCAGGCTGAGCTGCGCGGGCAGGATTTGCAGAAAAAAGAGTATTTTACTTACACCGAATACACCTTGCGCCTCGTTTACACGCAGCCGCTCGGTTATTCGACCGCGCCCGCGCAAACCGGCGACGTCGCCTCCGCAACCACCGGACAAGGAGGTCAGCAGTAGTAAGAATGAACGAAAATCCCGACCCGAACAATCTGCCGAAACCTTCGCCCGAACAGCAGCCGGAAATCATCCGCGACGATTTCACGACGCGGGATTCGACCGTCGTCGTGGACGAAAAAGACCGCACGGTTCTGCTGACCGAAGACGAGACGATAATTATCGAAAAGCAGCCGACCTTTGACATCGCGCCGAAAAATCGCCCGCGCAAAGTGAATCTGGGAATCTTCGGCAGAGCCGAATACATCGTCGTCGGGCTTGGCTTGCTGTCGATACTGGCGACTTTATTGTTCTATATGTTTGTCGTCGCGCCGGAGCAGACGCGGCTCAACAATCTCAAAGCCGAGCGCGACCGTATGGCAACGGAACTGACGACGCAGAGAGACAAATTTAAAGACTTTACGACGACGGAAGAACAGGTTGCGAGGCTCGTGGGAAGCGTCGACGATTTCGAGAGCCGTCACCTGCCCGTCGCCGGCAACGGCAGAACCGCTCTCTACCAGCGCCTGAACACTCTGATTGCCGGATACGGCTTGATTAATACGAGCGGACCCGATTACTCGCCGCTCGAAATCAATCAGCGCAATGACGCTCAGGCGGAAGGCGAACGCGGCAGGGCGAAATATCAAAGCCTGTTTCCGGGCGTTTACGTGACGATGACGGTCGAAGGCTCGTATCAGAACCTGCGGCGTTTTCTGCGCGACCTCGAAACGAGCCAGCAGTTTATCATCGTCAGCACGGTCGAGCTCGAACCGGCGGAAAATCGGGACGGCGAGACGGGAACGACCACCGTCGCGCAAAACGTGCAGCAGCCGACCGTGAGCAATCCGAATCAGCCTTATGCGCGTCCGAATGTCGTCGACCCGACCGGCGCGGTCAACCCGATGATGAGAAATCCCGGACAACAACAGCCGCAGCAGCAGCAGCAGGTTACGACGACTACGCAGACGACCAGACCCGCTCCGCCGCGCGGTCGGACAATGGGCGAAACCGTCAGCCTGCATATCGAGCTGGCGGCTTATTTTAAACGAAATACGGCGTTTGACGTTGTTCCGTCGCCGTCGTCGCAGCAGCAGCAGCAGCAACAGTAAACAGCAAGCGTTTATGAAAATTTTTGAAGGAAAAACCCCATCGGAAAGAAAGAAGCTCATCGCGGCGATGGTTTTGGGCGCGCTGGCGGTGCTGACGCTTGTTTATAATTTCAGCGGGACGTTTTTCGGCGGCAGAAAAACGACCGTCAACGTCAGCGTCTCGCCGACGCCGAGCGCCACGCTTTCTGCCGGAGGCGGCAACTCCGCGCCGCGCCAGAGCGACATTCAGCTTTTATCTCAGGACCAAATTATGCGCGACTGGCTGACGACGCCCGTCGTTTACGCGCCCGGCTCATTCTACGCGCCGGACGCGGGCAGAAACATTTTCGCGTTTTACGAGCCGCCCGAGCCGACGCCTTACGTGGAGATTCCCGCGTCGATAAAAACTCCGCCGCCGACACCGCCGCCGACACCGGCTCCGACGCCGCCGATTCTGCTCAGCTATGCTTCGCCGCAGAGCGTCTATGCCGGTTCAAAAGGCTTCCGGCTGGAAGTCAGCGGCGATAAATTCACGCCCGATTCGCTGATTTTCTGGAACGGCAGCCAGCTTCCGACGAACTTTGTCAGCCCGCAAAAGCTGGCGGCTGATATTCCCGCCGGTATGATTGCGGGCGAAGGTCAGCGGTCAATCGAAATTCGCACGCCGGACGGCAAACTTTATTCAAATCCAGTGATACTGACCGTGCAGGCTCCGCCGCGACCGACCGTTCAGTATATCGGCGTGGAAATGGCGAGGCGCGGCAACAATAACACGGCTTATTTCCGCGAGCCGGGCAATCCGATCGAATTCGGGCGGCGTTTGAGCGACATCGTCAACCCGAACAGCGTAAACAATCGTTTTCGCGTCGTCAGCATCTCGGTCAACGAGGTGATTCTGGAAGATACCGGTCTCGGATTCCGCCACAAGCTGCCGATGGCGCGCACGGGAGCAGGCGGCGCGGGCGGCGGACAGACGACGCCTTCGCGCGGCGGCTTTGAACGAACGAATCCCGGCGGCAGGTTCCCGGGCGAAAACCCGACCGTCGTGCCCGCGCCGTATAATCCGACTATGCCGCAAACGCAGGAAATTCCCGGAATTCCGAACAATATTCCGCGCTACGTTCCGCCGACGCCGCAGCAGCAGAAAAAGGATGAGGATGATGAGGACGGCGATAATTAAGAAAGCAATCGGCGGTCGGCGGTCGGCGGTCAGCCGGGAGGAAGAAACTCCGCAGTCCGCAGCCTGCAATCCGCAATCGGGCTACTCGCTCGTCTCGCTGATGGCGATGATGACGCTGCTGGCGATTGCTATGATGGCGGTTGCGCCGAGCGTTTACCAGCAGGTGCAGCGCGAAAAGGAGCTTGAAGCCATCCGGCGCGGCGAAGAAATCGCCGAGGCGATTCGCCAATACGTGAATCATTACAACGGCGCAAAATTCCCGAACTCGATTGACGACCTTCTCGAAGGCATTCCCTACGGGACGAAGAAACGGCAGATTCTGCGCGAATCGGCGGCGATTGACCCTCTAAGCGAAGACGGTAAATGGGGCTTGGTTCCGCTCGAAAGCGGAACGATGAGAAATTTCACGCGCCGCGTTCAGAACTACAACAACGGCGCGCTGCCGACCTCGGAAAACGTTCATCCGTCTATACTCAGCCGTATCGGCAAGCTCCTTGTCAACACGGATACGCAAAACCCGGACGACAACACCGAAGCAGCCGACGAAACCGATGCCGACAGCGAAGTCCGCACTGAGAATACGCCTTTTATCGGCGTCGTCAGCCAGAGCAAAAGCAGGTCTTTTATCGCTTACTACGGCATCGAAAACCATTCCAAATGGGTTTTCACGCCGCTGTTTCGCGGAACCGGCTCGATGCCGACCGGCGGCAGTATGAATTCCAAATAGGTTGGAACGCCTATTCCACCACCGCCGCCGCGATAAAATCCGCCCCGCGAACAAATTGCTGAATCTTCAGCCTGACCCGACCAGCCTTCCGAAGACACTGAATGAAAAAACTGACCGCTTATCACTTTTGCTGAACAACGAGCCAGAGAAAGATTCTGACTTTCAGCAACGGCAGATTTCCTTCGACGAATTTCGTCGTCAGTTTTAGATTTTAGTTATTTTGCGCCAGATAAAAAACTGTTGACATAAAATATAACTCCCCTTAAACTTGTCGCATACTCGAACAGGGGCTTTATATATCAGTCGATTTCAGTCTCGACTAGATTATTCTATTTTGCTTTTCGCAAGCTGCGTTTAGACGGGAGCCGTCAATTTTGTTCCCTGTAATCGAATTATGAAATACAAACTTCTTTGCATCTGTTTATTTTCGCTCTTTCTTTTTTCTTCTTCCGCCCCCGCTCAAAGTCAGCTGCGCCCGGCGAAAATTGATAAAGCTGAAGACATTGAGACACCTATCCAGAATCTTTTTCAAAGAGAGAGTATTTTCGACAAAACGCTTGCAATAGCTCCGACGACAATCAATTTCGATGATGTTCCGTGGAACACAAATTGGGTTCCGATTTCTCCTAACCGTTATCCCAATGTAACTTTTTATGCTCCTTTCTCGAATGCCCTGACGGCGACGCTCGGAAACGTTGCCGGCGAAGGACTGTCCGTGCCGAATTATCTGGGCGTCGTCGCGCCTAACGGCAACAGTTGGGCGATTCCCCTGTCACCGATGCACATAGATTTTGCGCACAATATGAAGAATGTGTCTTTTTACGTAGCATTTGGCGCGAATTGTAACTTTGTAAATGTGGAAGTTTATCAGAACGGAATCTATTTCCAGACGGTCCCGATTGTCTGGTCGGCTAATGAGCTGGGGCGTGGAAACTGGTTGATTTGAGTAACTTCAGCCGGAAAATTTCAAACCTGAGAATCTACGGGGGCTGCCCGCCGGTCGGAAAGGGAATCATAATCGATGATTTCACATTCGAGGTAAATCCCATCGGCTCTCCGGTTGGGGTTTTGGAACAGGTGACTACAAACGGTTCGTCGATAGGCGCATTCGGCTGGTCGGTCGATCAGGATTATCCCGAGGCAAGCAATACGGTTCAGTGCTGGGTCGACGGTCCGATTGGACAGGGCAGAAATATCGGAACAATCCCGGCGAACCATCCGGGGGATTCGCCCTATCCGGGCAACCATCGTTTCGCGATGCCGATTCCGGCAGATTTGCGCGACGGCAACACGCACCAAATATACTGCTATGGGCTTGATTTCGGAGGCAGCGACCCGCCCGGACTTTTGTCCGGTTCGCCGAAATCGTTCAGGTTCAATACTCCGATTGGATATTTTGACAGCGTCGACGCCGATGGCAACGCCCTCGGCTGGAGTATGGATGCCGACCTTCCGCTGCAGTCGAACTCGGTGCATTTTTATATTGACGGACAAACGTCGGCGCATTATGCCGGTCAAACGGTCGCCGATATTCCGCGTCCCGACGTGAATACCAACACGGGTTATCCGGGCGACCACGGTTTTAAATTTTCGATTCCGCCGCGGTATCGCGATAATCAGCAACACACGATTTACGCTTACGGAATAGACTTAAACGGCGACCCGAACAAACTTTTGCCGGGGTCGCCGAAAACCTTTACGCTTTCGCCGACAATAACCGGCGTGACTTACGAACAGATTGCGACGGACGATTTGCCGTTTAGCGCCAACCCGAAGGAAGGCGGCGGGTTAAGAATTTTCCCCGATAATAAAAATCCCGCCGACCAGATTGACCGGAGAAAAATTCGGGTTAAGGCGAGAGTCAGCTCAAGAACGGCTGGCGTAAGAATTTATTTCCGCAATTTCGACCTGGACGATCCTTCGGCTGATACGGGTCCGATTGACCCGGGCGACGGCAGTTATGATAATAACGGGTCTGTCGAGCAACCGGGCTTTCTCAATCCGGCGGGCTTGCTCTCAATCCCGGCGGGTTCGGCGGGAGCGGGCTGTATCGCGCATCCCAGAGCGACTATGGATTTAACGAATATCATATCGTGCACGACCGATTCCGAAGGCGTCGCCGTAGTGGATTACACCTTAACAAGACAGCCCGGAGACAATTTTGCCGTTGTCGCCAGCGTCAATAACGAAACTTATCTGAAACGCTTTAGAATCAGCGGGCTAGATATACTGGACCCGAACTACATTCGGACTCTCGTGACTACCTCGAGTGTCAACGAATGTGAAATTTCCGCCGTCAAAACCTGCCGCACCGAGATGCTGACCGTCTGGCGCAGATTGCATATCGAGGTCGATTCGATGGGAACGGTGAGCGGCAACAAAGTGGAGGGCACCGTCGTTACCACGGGAAAAGTCGGAGTCGGACAAGTATCTTTACAAGTTAACACAGCCGAGCCGCTCGGCACTATGGAATTTGAACGCGGCAGAATGGTGATTGGAACGCGATCATTTCCCGTAGTCAGCAGCAGCGGCAATTCGGTGATGATTCAAAATCAGACCATTTTTAATCTTGCCGGCGGTGAGTCCTTTACGCTTTACGACGACGATGATTTTAACGATGACGACCCGGTGCTTAACGGAGACGAAGGCGATAATATCCCAGAGCCGTTTCTTGATTTACTGAGTCCGACCGATACGCCCTGTCCTGATGAAATCACCGCTCAGAATTGCAATGTGCTGGCTGCCGCTTATATTCGTCCCGTATATGATCTGGCGGGAAGCCACGATGAAGTGCCGTTTTCCGCAAATACCGATTTAGCGGATATAGTGAATATTCAGCAGATTTATTTTAATAACATCGCAACGGAAGCGCGCGAGGATTTCTGGACGATTTATCTTCTGGGCGGCTACCAATATGTCCAGGGAGCAGACGGCGACCCGGACAGCCTGGATCCTCCTTTCGGCGAAAATTCGATTTACGGTTTCGCAAACCTCACAGTCGGAACAACAATATTTACTGAGCTGACAAGGGCAAGAGAATTCGAGAGGCTGGATAGACGACCGCCCGATATGCCCTTTCCGCCGTGGCGTTTCCGTCCGGTCACTCACAAACATATACTAGCTCACGAAATAGGTCACTTATTCGGAGCAGACCATACCGACATAGATCAGGAGGCAGGCAATGCTGGTCTGATGGATACTGTCAGCGATGTCGTCAGAGGCGTGTATAGCGATACGTCTTTATTCACCATAAGAAACGCGACCAATCCGTAGGGAGGAAAACTATGAGGGCAAGATATTTATTTTCAATTGTGTTTTGCGTGATTTCATTTCTGAGTTGGATAAATTACAGCCATTCCCGAGAAAAAATAAAGCTGGAACAAAAACTGGAACTTAGTATCGAATCATCCAAAAAAAATTATCTGACCGGCGAAATCCTGACTCTTAACTTTAATCTTAAAAATAAGAGTCAGGAAGAATTGACAATTTCAGACAGCTTAAATACTGACAGCGGTTATCTAAGCGTCTATATTTCTCAAAACGGAGCGGAGTTTAAAAAATATTATAATTCAACGTGGGGACGGGCGAATGCTTCCAGAGCTTATATTCAGATTAAGCCTGGTCAGCATATTAAAACTTCCGCCACCGTTTTCTGGAACGCTGTGCCGCGCGTCGTCAGACCAGATAGATTGCAGCAGAAACCGGTAGATACTTACTACGCTTTTCCGCAGGCGAATACTTATTATCTAAAAGCCGTCTTTACCCTTTATTTCGAAAATAAACCAAACAAAATCGAATCCGAACCGATTCAGGTCATAATAGAAGAACCAACCGGAGATGATTTTGCGGTCTGGAACAAAATCAGGAACAGAAGCGAGCTTGCCTTTTTCATTCAGGAAGGCAATTTTCTAACCTCTAAACCGGAAGAAAAAGAAAAGCTGCGACAGGAAGCCGAGGAAATTTTCAACCAATACGCTGAAACTGTTATCGGCAGACAAATCGGGCGGAGCCTGGAAAAATTCAGGACTCTGGAAGAAAAATCAAAGACATATTTACAAAAACTTAAAGAAGCTAAAGAAAGAAATCCGTAAAGCCCGGAAAATACGAAGCCTGACGGCTACGCCAGCGAGCTTAGAATTCCTCGTAAATCTTCTTCACTGAGGCGATAATGTTCGTTGCAGAAACCGCACGTCATCGTCGCGCCTTTATCTTCTTCGAGCATCGACCGGACTTCCGTTTGTCCGAGAGAGGCGATCAGCCCGACGGCTCTTTCGAGCGAGCAGTTGCATTTAAACTCGACCGGCTTTTCTTCCAGAACCTCGAAATCAATCTCGCCTAGCGCCAGGCGCGCCAAATCCTGCGGCGTCGCGCCGTCCTTGATAACCGATGTCAGATGCGGCGCGTGCCTGATAGTGTCTTCAATCATCGTAATGATATGCTCGTTTGCGCCGGGCATCATTTGCAGCATCACGCCGCCCGAAGCCTTAACGTAAGGCTCGGTGTTTTGCAGCAGAACGCCGAGCAGGACGGCGGACGGAATCTGCTCGGACTTAGCGAGATAATAAGCGAAATCCTCGGCAATCTCGCCCGACACGATCGGGACCGAGCCGTGATAAGGCTCGCGGTAAAGCCCGATGTCGAAGCCGGATTCGCGGATAACGTGAAACATTCCGCCGACGACGATGCCGCTGACGTCGAATTTCCCGTTTGCCTTTGACGGCAGCTCCGCCTCCGGGTTGCGCACGTAGCCGCGCACTTTGCCCTGCGCGTTGGTTTCGGCGACGATTCCCTCGACCGCGCCCCGCGCTTCGATTTTCACCGTCAGGCGGTCGAATTCCTTTAAGCTCGAACCCAGTAAAAGCGTTCCGGTTAAAACGCGTCCGAAAGCGGCTGAAGCGGTCGGTGAAGTTTGATGCCGGCGGATGGCTTCGGCGACGATGTCGGTCGTAATCGCCGCTATCACGCGGATTGTTCCGTCGGCGGCTGTTCCGTGAATGAGTTTGTCCATAGATATAGTTTCCGAAAACGGTCGATGGAAAGTCAAATTTTGAAATTTCCGATTTTTTTTGCGGTTTAGAAAAAAGCTTTAGCCCGCGAAAGTTAAGAAATCACATTAGGTTATACGCTGGATTGAGACGCCTTAAAAAAACAGCACAACATATTGTGTTTTTTCTATTGACAAATGATTTTAGCTTTTGTAAGATTCTCTGGCGCTTGAGAATGAATTTCGACAAATCAAGTCTAAAAGGAAAGTTCGTCGTAAGATTGCTTCCAGTCCCGCATTCTCGTAATGCAAGAACAATTATAAAAGAGTAAAATTAAAGATTGAGCCGCGCCTGACGCGAGTAAACGTTTGAGCAGGCGAGGCTTTTGGAGAGGTGAATAGATGAGTACAGTTTTTGAACCTGTCGCCACGGGCACTTTTGTCGCCAAAAACGGAAAAACCAATGGAAAAGGCGCGTCAGCCGCCAAAACCGAATACAAGCCGATTGGATTAAACGGTCAAAAGGTCGTCAGCAAACGCTACAGCTTAAAAGACGCTAACGGCAACCCGCTCGAAACCTGGGAAGACATCGTGCGCCGCGTCGTCGGTCACGTCTCCGGAGCCGAGCAGGATACGATGCGCCGCGATTTGTTTTACAGCGCGATGACCGACATTATGCTCAAGCGCGAGTTCGTGCCGAACACGCCTTGCCTGGTCAACGCGGGCAAGCCGCAGGGACAGCTCGCCGCGTGTTTCGTCCTGAACGTGCCGGATTCCATCAACGGAATTATGCAGCACGCGCAGGCGGCGGCAATCATTCACCAGACGGGCGGCGGAACCGGAATGACCTACGAATTTCTGCGTCCGGCGGGCGCGATGGTCAATTCGACGCGCGGCGTCGCTTCCGGTCCGGTTTCGTTTATGAACATCGTCAACACGATGACCGAAGTCGTCAAACAGGGCGGCGTCCGGCGCGGGGCGAATATGGGAATGATGCGCGTCACGCACCCGGACGTGCTGCGCTTTATCCACGCCAAAAACGACCAGCACTCGCTGACGAATTTCAACATCTCCGTCAACGTCACCGACAAATTTATGGACGCGGTCAACCGCAAGGAATGGTTTCAGACCGAGTTTGCGGGCGAAAAATGGACGCAAGCCGTTTATGACCCTGTAACGGGAAAAGACTACGTTATTTATCGTCGTCCGGACGGCGAAACCGTGACCTTTGCCGACCGGCAGGCGTTTGAAGCGGCAGACCTTTCCGGCTGCACGATTGAAGCGCCGCCGCAGGAAGGAATGATTTACGCGCCCGACATCTGGAATCGCATCATCGCCTCGGCGCACAAATACGCCGAGCCGGGAATCGCTTTTATCGACGAGGTCAATCGTCACAACCATATGATGACCTCGATGGGACCGATTTACGCGAGCAATCCGTGCGGCGAGCAGTTCCTGCATTTCTCGAATTCCTGCAATCTCGGCTCGATTGATTTGTCGAAGTTTTACAAAAAGGTCGGCGACGGCACGAATCCGGACGAATGTATCGAATGGGACAGATTGGCAAACGTCACGCACCTCTGCACGCAGTTTCTCGATAACGTGATTGACACCGGACACTTCCCGCTCTCCGAAATCGACGACGTCGTGAAGCGCACGCGCCCGGTCGGTTTGGGAATTATGGGCTTTGCCGATTTGTGTCTGAAACACAAAATCACCTACGGCGAGTCGGAATCGATTGCCCTGATTGATAAGGTGATGGGCTTTGTCCGTCGCGAATCGTGGAAAGCCAGCTTAAAGCTCGGCGCGGAAAAAGGCGTGTTTCCCGAATTTGAAGCGAACCGCGAAGCCTATACCAAATTCCTGCGCGACGAAATCGGAATTCCCGAAGACGTCGCCGTCACGCCGCGCAACTACGAGGTGACGACGATTGCTCCTACCGGAACAATCTCGCTCATCGCCGAAACCTCGAGCGGAATCGAGCCGAATTTTTCGTGGGCTTACGTTCGCCAGGACACAATCGGAACGAGAACTTACGTTCACACGCTGGCGGCTGAGGCTCTGGGCATTGCGGTTGACCAGACGGACGAGGAATCAATCAAAAAAACCGCTCAGTTCGTCGTCGAAAACGAGGACAAGCTGCCGCCGTATTTTATCTCGGCGCTGAAAATCACGTCGAAACAGCACGTACAGGTGCTCGCCGCCGCGCAGAAAAACGTGGACAATTCCGTCTCGAAAACCTGCAACGGCGCGAAGGACGACACGGTCGAATCGGTCGACGAGCTTTATCGTCTGGCAAAGGATTTGGGCTGCAAATGCGTCTCGTATTACCGCGACGGCTCGCGCGAGGGTCAGGTTTTGACTACAATGAAAGCGGAGGAAAAGAAAGGCGAAGCCGCCGCTGAAGCTAAAGCGGAAACGCACACCGTCGCCGTCGAAACTGACGATTTTATGCCGGAAGTCGCACAAATCACCGAAACTATCGCCCCCGCCGCCGCTGCTCCGCAAGCCGCGACCGCAGTAAAGCCGAGCGCCACGCCGCACAAGAGCGTGACGGTCAACCGCTACGACCGCCCGCGCGAATTGCAGGGCGCGACCTGGCGCATCCCGTTCGACGGGCGCAATTTGTATGTGACCGTCAATCACGACGGCGAACGCGTGCTGGAAGTTTTCGCCACCGGACCCATCAGCGAAGGCGTCGGTCTGCTGGCTTCAAAAATGCTGCGCGGCGGTTTCGAGCTGAAGGAAGTCGCGCGCAGCTTGAATAAAGTGACGGCGACGCACGCGGTCTGGTTTAACGAGCGCCTGCTGACCTCGCCCGAACAAGCCGTCGCGGAATGCCTGCTGCTGACCGACCGCCGGCTGAAAAATATGCCCGCTTCCGAGCGCGCCATCGGCAAAGCCGCCGCAACTGCCGAAGCGCCTGCCGTCAAAACGCCGGACGTGGTCGCTTATTCCCAGCAGCAGCAGCAGGCGCAGATGTCGAACTTAATCGGCGAATGTCCCGAGTGCAAAGGACAGCTCGAACACGCTTCGGGCTGCGATTTCTGCCGCGACTGCGGTTACTCGAAATGCAAGTAAGCGAGCCGTTTAATTGATTGTCGAATAAAACGCCCCGAATTTAGAGATGGATTCGGGGCGTTTATTTTCGGAACGCTGCTTTATTTCTTTCTCCGCGCCTCCGCGCCTCTGCGCCCTTTAATAGTCTTTTCTCCGCAAAAAATTTGACATCGGCGGGATTCATTGATAAGAAACTAATTCAGGCTCATACAAAAGGAAATCAAATAAACTATGAAAACCGGAATCCGTAAATTTATCTCTCTCGGCTTGCTTGCCGCCATACTGCTCGCCTCGCCGCAGTTTATGCTGGCTCAGACGCCGCGGCTGGTCGGCGAATTAACGATTACCGCGACGGGCGAAGGCGGCTTCGTCACGGTCAACGGCGAGCGCGCCGTCAGCGGGCGCTCGGTAGCTTCGCCGTCGGACATCACGACTTCGCCGCAGGCGCGCGCCAGAATCACGCTGGCGCAGACCGGGACGATTTTGCTCGAGCCGAATTCAAGGCTGAATTTATCTTTTGCCGATGCGGGGATTTCCGGCGAGTTTTCAAACGGCGAAGTCACGATAGAAGCCGCTCCGAACACGACCGTCAATATTCTGACCGCCGAAGGAACGTTAACCGTCCCGAATCGAAACCAGACGAACGTCGTAAAGATTTCGAGAGACGTCGGCGGCAGGACGCGGATAAACACTCTGACCGGTCAGGCGATGTTTAATAACGTGCTGGTGTCCGCCGGAGAATTCTATCCGCAGCCGGACGCGACGAGTCCCGACAGACCCGCCGGAACAACCGGCGGCGCAGGCACGAATCGTTCCGGCGGCGGCAGCAATTCACTTCTTATCATTGCGCTGCTCGGCGCGGCTGCCGGAGCGGCGGTCATCGCTTTAGCGGCGTCATCGAACAGTGACGACGGCAACCCGCCGCCGGTCAGCCCGGTCAGATAGAAGCGGAATTTAAACGAATTATTAACTAAAATTATTAATTTAATGGAGACTTGCCGATGAACAGTCCTGAAAAAGTGATTTCCGAGCAGCAGACCGCCAGCGCCGCGGGCGCGGGCGCGGAAAGCGACGTCTCAAACTACGCGAGGCTTTTCTGCGAGGTAATGTCGCAGCTAAACGCCGTTTCTATGCAGCAGACCGAAAGTTTATTAAGCCTCGCCGTGACTGTCGCCGAAAAACTTCACTCGATAAATTCGCGCGCGGGCGCGCAGGGCGAGCAACTCGACGGATTTATCAATCAAATCAAAAGCGCCGCCGCCGACCTGAGCCAAATTAAACAGTCCGCCTCAGCGCCGGAAAATCTCTCCGCCCAATCCGCGACGGGCGGCGACGAATCTTCCCAACCCGCGTCAAGCGGCGAATCTTTTCCCGCGGCAGTCGAGCAGGCGCTCGCCGACGCCGTCCGGAACAGCGTCGCCAACCAGCAGCAGCTAAACACAATCGGTGAGGCGATGCTGACGCAGTCGGCGACATTGCTGTTCTCGCTGGCTGCCGCCAGAGCGCAGCAGGATTGAGCAGGAAATCTCGTTATTCGGAAAGCTCCGAAGTCAACCTCAAGAATAACTCAAGTCTGCTCGTGCATAGTAATAATCACAGGACAACTTAATAAAGCGGGCAAGGGAAGGCGGTGCAAAGAGACGTTTCTTAAGGGAAACGTCTCTTTACCTGACGGAGACGTCCGGCGAAGCAAAGCGGCGGCAGAAGAAAAAGCGGTCGAAGCGAAAGAAAGTCTTATCTCTTTCCGGCGGTCGGCTATTTCAGCCCGTTCGCCTCTTTGTATGCCTTGACGAAGGCTCTGGCAAATTTGATTGGCGGGCGCTTTTCAAAGGCTGCGTCCTGAACGCTTCCGAAGTTCATAATGATGCGCGCTCTTTTGCGTTCCCTGCCTGCAATGAAAACCAGCCCCTGTCCTGATTGAACGACGCTGCGGTTAACGGTCGTCATCGTCCAATCGGTTCCGACGACCGGCGTGGTCGTCATCTCTTCCAAAACTTCCATTTCGCTGCCACCGAATCTCATCACGATTTCAGCATCTTCGCGCGATTTGACGAAAACCAGTCCCGGCAGTTTCGCCCTTTCGATTTCACTAACAATTTGGTCGCGGCTCTCCGCGTCCGTCCCAGCGTTGACGAACAATTTAGTTAAGCCCTTCAATTCGGACGGCTTGCCGCTTTCAAAATCCATAACCGGAAAGGCAGGACTCTGGGCGCGGAAAACGGCGACGGCGGAAAGCAGAATTAACGCCGGCAGAAATATCCTTTTCATAATAAAAGCTAAAATAACTTATGAAACCGGGTTTGTAAAGAAATTTTTTTGAGACGAAGCCCGCGCATTTCAGCTTCTTTTGTTTTCGCTCAAGCCTTCTTCAGCGGCAGCGCCGGTGATAGCCGCGACAGCTCGCGGCGCGTCATTCGCACTTCCAAAGCTGCTTTGACTTTGCGGGCAAATCGGCTTAAAGTGAGTTGTCCCAAAGTCTTGCCCCGCTGAATAATCTATGAAACAAGCAAAATATAACAGGCATCGCCTTGTCTTTCCGGCGATTTTCTTCTGTGTCGCAATGATGGCTGCCGGTTTGATGTATACGACCGCCGCTTCATCCGAGGCGCGTAACGAGATGTCGAAGGGCGAGCGTCAGATGCGCTCCTCGTCCGAAGCCGTTTCCGAATCGAGCCGAACGGCGGCGATAACCGTTCCGCCGCAATATCAGATTTACGATATCGGGGTCGTTCAGACCGGTGACACGGCGTCGCAGGGCTTCGGCATATCCGGCGGCGGCACGGCGGTCGGGCGTTCCGTCCGGAGCGGCGGCGCGCAGGCGTTTACGTGGACGCCCGGCGGCGGCATCGTCGGGCTGCCGAACATCGCGGGACGCGCCTTCTGCGTCTCGAACGGCGCTAATAACGGCGGCATCGTCGTCGGCACGTGCGCGACCACGCTGTTCGGTTCGAGCCGCCTGCCGGTTATCTGGCAAAACGGCGCGGTGTCGCAGCTTCCGCTTCCGAACGGCGAAACGCTCGGCGACGCCAACGACGTCAACGCTTCGGGCGTCGCGGTCGGCTCGGTCAACAGCGGCAGCCTTCAGCGCGGCGTCGTCTACAGCAGCGGAAGCGCGAACGTCATCACGCAGACGACGTCGAACGGGAGCTTTTTTCTGACCGCTTTCGGCGTCAATGATTCGGGGCGCGTCGTCGGTCAGGGAATAGACCCGACCAACGCCGCGCGCAATGTCGGCATCGTTTACGACATCGGCAGCGGCTCGGCGTTCGAGGTCGGCGCGCTGCCCGGCGCTAACGGCGCGCTGGCTTTCGGCGTCGGCAACGCGGGGCACGTCGTCGGTTCGAGTATGCTCAATCAAGGTTCGGGACAGCCGTTTATCTGGTCGCAGGCGTCAGGGATGACGGCGATTCCGCTCGCCTCCGGCACGACGCAGGGCGCGGCGCGGGCGGTCAATTCAGCCGGGTGGGCGGTCGGAACCGGCTCCGGGCAGTTCGCCGTCCCGTTTCTTTACGACGGCACCGCGACTTATCGGCTGGCAGACCTTATTCCCGCCGGAACGGGCTGGGATTTATCGATGAACACGTCGTCTTCGGCTCTCGGCATCAGCGACAATAACGTTATCGTCGGAACGGGCGTTTACAACGGGCAGATTCGCGCCTACGCGATGGTTCCGGTGACGAACGTCTCGCTCGGCGGGCGCATACTGACCGCGAGCGGCGCCGGAATCCGCAACGCCGTCGTCACCTTGTCCGGCGGAAATCTGCCCGCTCCGGTAACGGTGCTGACGGGCAGCTTCGGCTATTACAATTTTCAGGGTCTGCAAACGGGAACGACATACACCGTAACCGTCTCGACCAAGAGATACACGTTTGCGCAGCCGACCCGGATGATTACGCTTCAGGGCGACGTTAACAATTCCGACTTTGTAGCCGAGCCGCAACAGTAGCAGCAGTAAGCAAAACATCGGGGCAGACGGCGCGCGGATTCCGTCCCGCGATTGCCGCCTTGCTGCTATTTCGGGCTTTGCGCAAAATTAAAAAGAATCCGGTTTCGGCATTCCCGAAATTTTCGCCTGTCTTTTCCGCATTCCGAATTTCGATTCTAATCGATAAAAATCGGCAAACCCTGCATTTATGCGGTTTGCCGATTTAGGCTTTAATGCCGGAGGTCGGCACTGTCGAAAACTTCTATCCGCTGCGAATAAGAATCCTGCAAGCTCTCGGGAGCGGATAAAATGTTTTTCATCTTTTATTCTCCAGCTCCGAATAAATTCTTTCCATCTTCGCCATCTGCGTTTCGTAACCGCCGCTTTCCGACGTCCGGCGACGGGCTTCTTCGATTATCCTTTTCGACAGCTCTTTATCGCTCCAAAGTCTTAAAATAGCTTTTGCAATCTCGGACGAATTTTTCACATCGACCATTAACGTCGTCTTTTCGTTTTCAAAATACTCGGCGTCGTAATCTTCCTGATTTCCGATAACGGTCGGCACGCTGCAAGCCATCGACTCCATAGCCGTCATCGGCGTGCCGTCAATGTCGGGAATAGCGACCGTCACGTCAGCCAGCCGAAAATAATCGGCTATTTCGTGGTGCGGAATCATCCCGACGAAGCGGGCTTTGGCGGTTAGCGAAGCCCGGTCGATAATGTCCCTGACCTTGTTTTCATAATCGCCGAAGCTTTCCCAGCTCGGCGCGGCGATAATCAGGTATGCGTCCGGCGCATTTCGCGAAACCTCAACGAACGCTTCGGCGATTTTATCTATATTCGACAAGGGGCGCATCAGGCGCGGGCTGAAAATAACTTTCGCATCGGACGGAATCTGCCACCTGTCCAGAAGGTATTGCGGTTTATCGCCCGGAAAGAATTTATCCAGATGAACGCCGCCGTGAATTACCTCAATCGGCGCCGAGCAATACGGTCTGGCGACGTCCGCCATCAAATGCGACCACGAAGTCACGTAATCGGCTTTTCTTAAGGCGTAGGGCGTTAATATCTTTTCCGCCTTATTGGCGTTCGGCTGCCAGTTTCGCCCGCGCACGTCGCCGCCGCCCATAATCGTAATAATGTAAGGATGAAACCGGCTTAAAGCCGCCAGCCACGTGTGCGCGCCGAGGAAATGACAATGCAGAATGTCGATTTTGTCCTGTTTTAAAACGCGGCGCAGTTTTCTTAAATCCCGCAGGGTCAGCCAGAATTTTTTCAGGTGAAAGCCGCCCGTGTGCCCGCGGTAGCGAACGCCCATTTCCTCAAGCTCGGCAATCTCCTGCGGGGCTAAAGGAACATACGAAAGCAGAAACATTTCCTGCCCGCGCCCGATAAAATATTTCATCCAGCGTTTTGTGTGAATCGAGCGCCCATCGGCGAAGTAACAGATATTCATCACGGCTCCCTGCTTGCGGTTTTAATCCCGGTCATCCTCGCCCCGGGACTTTCGTTGCGGCGTGCGGATTCATAATAAAAAAACGACTCATCAAATCCGTATCGAAGCTGCAAAGAGCAGATTCGCAGTCCCGGCATTGCCCTCGAATGCCGGAAAACGGATTTAATTAGTCGTCGGCTGGAAGTGAACTTAGCTTATTCACTAAAGAGTGTCAACAGTTTTTTAATTCGCTGATGCCGGAGGTCGGACTCGAACCGACATGGGCGTGAAGCCCGCTAGATTTTGAGTCTAGTGCGTATACCAATTTCGCCACTCCGGCGCGAACTTTGAATATAGAATTTTTTGCCCGCTCGCGTCAACCGGCGCGAGGATTGATGAGAGAAATTTCGCCGTCCGGACGCGAGAAGCGCAGCGGGCGACCGCTCCGAACAAACACGAAACGCAGCGCAACGGGAAGCGTTTCGCGCTGTTTACCAAGCCTTCAACTCCGCTTTGAATTTCCCCTTGCGACCTTTATATCCTTGTGTTAAATCCTGCCCGCCGAATAAATTTATTGCCAACGTTTGCCGGAATGTGTTAAATTTTGTTTGCCAGTTGTTTTGTAAAACAATATCGAAAAAACGTCCAGCCGAATTTACAAAACCCGTCTTTTCCCGCAGCCAGCGGCGGCAATACCACAGCCCTATGTCCGACGAAATCAAAATCGAGAAAAACGTTCTGATAGTTGACGACGCGCCGACCACGCGGCAGTTTCTGGTCAGTTTTTTAAAGCAGTATTACGCCGAGGTCGAGGAAGCGGGTTCAGCCGAAACGGCGCTGCAAAAAATCCACGAGAAAAGATACGCCGTAATCTTAAGCGACATCGTTTTGCCGAAGCTGAGCGGCGTCGAGATGATGCCGTATATCAAATCGGTCGCGCCGCATTCGGTCGTCGTTTTGTTCAGCGGCAAGCTCTCTGCGGAATACGCCGTCAGCGCTCTGCGCGCCGGAGCTTTCGATTATCTGACCAAACCGTTCGACGCCGAGCAGATTCTCGCCGTCGTCGAGCGCGCCGTCGAGCATTACGAGCTGAAATGTCTCAGGGAAAATTACCGGGCGCATCTCGAAGAGCTGGTCGCGCAGCGCACCGCCGAGCTGGATAAAGCCGTCGAGGAAGTCGAAAATTCCTACCGCGTCACGCTCAAGGCGCTCGTACAGGCGCTCGAAACGCGCGACGTCGAAACACACGGGCATTCGGAAAGGGTCGTCACGTTTTCCTTAAGACTCGGCTACGAGCTCGGTCTGGACAAAAGCGCGATGCGCGATTTGGAGCTGGGCGCGCTGCTGCACGACATCGGAAAAATCGGCGTGCCGGACGCCATCCTGCGCAAGCCGTCGAAGCTGACTGACGAGGAATGGCATAAGATGCGGCTGCACCCGATTTACGGTCAGCGGATTTTGCGCAGCATTCCCTTTCTGGAAGGCGCGGCGCGCGTCGTCGCGCAGCATCACGAGAGATGGGACGGCGCGGGCTACCCGTTGAAGCTGCGCGGCGAGGAAATCGATCTCGGCGCGCGGATTTTCGCCGTCGTGGACGCTTTCGACGCGATGATTTCAAACCGGGTTTACCGGCGCGGTCGCTCGTTCGAGGACGCGGTGCGCGAGCTGGAACGCTGCGCCGGAACGCAGTTCGACCCGCAGATTATCGAGGCTTTCAAAAACGTTCCGCGAGAAGACTGGGAAATTTTGCGCGAGCGCTCGCTGAAAGAGCGCGCCGAGATTTCGTCGTTTCAGGCGGTCGTCGCCGAGCTGGTTTACTCGAAACACCGGCTCGAATTCGTCCATTAAACAAAATATATGAAGGAAACGCCGCTACCTGAGCCGCGCTGGAAAAGATTCGCCCGCGAGTCGGCTTTTCTGCTCGTCATCGCGTCCGCCCTGCCGCTCGGACTGGCGGCTTATTTCGAGATACAGGCGCACAAAAACGGCAGCCCGCAGCCGACCGCCGAAAAAACGGTCGAATCCGTTCAACACGGCGACAGAAAATATATCTCGCCCGCCGAAGCCGAGCGCAATCGCCTGATGTGGACGATTTTTTTCATCGGCTTTCCGTCCGCGGTTCTGCTGGCTTTCGTCCTGCGCTTCGGTTTCGGAGTCGATATTATGAAGGAAGAGGCGATGCCGGAATGGGTCGATAAATTAGTAGAAGACTTAAAGAAAACGCGAAACGCGAAACGATGAATGATGAACGAAAGTAAGTTTTGAGTTTCGAGTTATGAGTTAATGATTTCTATTAACTTAAAATTCAAAACTCAAAACTAGAAATTCATTCCGCGTTCCGCGCTCATCGTTTTCGCCGTCTTCTCCTGTATAATCGTTTATGAACTTACAATTAAACGATTCGGGAAGTTGCAGATAGTTGCATGTAGTTGCAGATAGTTGCAGGAAGTTACAGATAGTTGCAGGTAGTTGGAAGAAGGTTCAGAGCTTCAATCTTCCGCATCTTTCTTCTAACTATCCGCAACTTCCCGCAACTATCCGCAACTTCCTGCAACTTCCCGAATCGTTTATGAACTTACAATTAAACGATTCACAGGAAGGAGATTTTTTTATGGAAGAATTGATTAAACAGGTGACGGCGCGGACGGGCATTTCCGAGGAACAGGCGCAGCAGGCGGTCGAGGTGGTGGTCGGATTTCTGAAGGACAAGCTGCCCGCGCCGATTGCCGGACAGCTCGACAACGTGGTTTCCGGCGGCGGCGAAGGCGGCGGCGGAACGGGCATCGGCGGTGGTCTTTCCGACATCGCGGGCGGCTTTTTCGGCGGCAAACGCGAGTAGAAAAAATTAAAAATTACGAATTACGAATTGATTGAGTTTAATCAGGCATCTGAATTTACTCAGTCATTCGTATTTCGTAATTTTTAATTGCTCCGGATAATAACGAGCGCGAAAACTTCCGGTTGCGGATGTATCAAACCGAACTTTATTTAACTATTCTTTCGCGCCTGCGACTGAACCGCCGTAATTGCTACGGCGTCTACGATGTCTTCGGCTTTGCAGCCGCGCGATAAATCGTTTGCCGGTTTGTCCAAGCCTTGCAGAATCGGTCCGATTGCCGCGCCGCCGGTTAATCTTTCGGTTAATTTATAGGCGATGTTCCCGGCGTTTAAATCCGGGAAAATCAGGACGTTCGCCTTTCCCGCCACGTTTGAGCCTTGCGCTTTCGAGACGGCGACGGACGGGACGAGCGCGGCGTCAGCCTGCAATTCACCGTCGATTTCGAGGTCGGGGAAACGCGCCCGGACGGTTTTCGTCGCTTCGACGACTTTGTCAATCAATTTGTGCGAGGCGCTGCCTTTGGTCGAAAAGCTGAGCATCGCCACTTTCGGCTCGACGCCCAGCAGCGCGCGGCACGAATCAGCCGAAGCGACGGCGATTTCCGCCAGCTCCGAGGCGGACGGGTCAATCACCACGCCGCAGTCGGCGTAAATCATCGCGCCTTCGTGCCCGAATTTCCGGTCGGGAACGACCATCACGAAAAAGCTGGAAACGATTTTAAAGCCCGCGCGGACGCCGATGCAGTGCAGCGCGGCGCGAACCGTGTGCGCCGTCGTATTGGTCGCGCCCGCCACCGACCCGTCCGCCTGCCAGAGCCTGACCAGCAGATTGCCGTAGAAAAGCGGGTCTTTGACGGTCTGCTCGGCTTCTTCGAGCGTGACGCCTTTGGCGCGGCGCAATTCGTGATAAAACTGCGCGATTTTGCCGAAATCCTGCGCTTTGCGGTGGTCGAGTATCTCGACGCCGTTCAGATTTGCGCCCGAGACGCGGGCGGCTTCGCGGATTTTTTCCTCGCTGCCGATAAGCGTCACTTTGGCGACGCGGTCGCGGGCGCAAATCTCGGCAGCCTGCACGGTGCGCGCGTCTTCGCCTTCGGGCAGAACGATGTGCTGCAAATCGGCGGCGGCGCGCTGTCGGATTTTTTCGAGAATCATAGTTAGCGATTAGCTGTTGGCTATTAGCTGTTAGCTGTCGGCTGACAGCGTCAGCTTTAAAATTTAAATATGCCGGCGAGAGCCAATAGCTAAAGGCTAACAGCTAGAGGCTAACAGCCAACAGCTAAAGGCTAACAGCTAAATTAAACTTGCACAAACGATGCGATAATCTCTAGACTAATAAAAATTAAAAAGGAGATTAATCAAATGAGTGAGACGAAGCCCGAGAGGGCGAAAGCGAAGAAACCGGCGCGGCGCGAAAAGACGCAGCTGAAAAGCCGGATGACGAATCTTTTGATGTTTCTGCCGAATCTGCTGCGCCTGCTCGGCAGGCTCCTGACCGACGGCAGCGTGCCGACAGCCGAAAAGGCTTTGTTTGCGGCGGCGATTATTTACGTCATCGTGCCGCTGGATTTTATCCCGGACGTTTTCCCGTTTATCGGGCAGGTGGACGATATTTATCTGGTCGCGCTGACGCTGCTGCGCCTGGTTAACCGCACGGACGAATCGGTCGTTCGCCGTCACTGGTCGGGCGGCGGCGACATCGTCGGCTTGGCGAACTCGATTGCCGGCATCGCGCCGATGCTTTTGCCGAAAAGAGTCTCGCGCGTCCTGAGCGCCAAAGTCGAGCTTGAAGACGCGGGCAGAGCATTGCAGAACGCAGTCAAAAAACGCAAGCCGCTGGTCGCGGAAATCCCGCCCGCCGAAGAAACGCCGCAAATCAAAGGCTGACGAGCCGCGAAAGAGCGCGAAAAAGGCGCGAAAGAAGAATTAACAGGGACGACAACGATTGACAGAGATGATTAAAATAAAATTATCTTTCTTATCCTAGTCTATCAAGCCGCGAAGCCTGCTTATCCCTGTTAATTCATCTTTCACGCCTTTTAGTGTTCTTTCGCGGCTGTTTCTTTTATGTTGAAAATCCGCAAAATAATCTCCGGCGGGCAGACGGGCGCAGACCGCGCCGCTTTTGATTTCGCGCTCGAAAACGGAATCGAAAGCGGCGGCTTCGTGCCGAAAAACCGCCTTGCGGAAGACGGCAGGATTAGCGAAAAATATCCGAACCTGATTGAAACCGAAACGGAGAATCCGGCGGAAAGAACCGAGCTGAACGTAGCCCGCGCCGATGCGACTTTGATTTTTTCGCACGGCAATCTCACCGGCGGCTCAAAACTCACGCGGGAACTCGCCGTAAAACACCGGAAACCTTTTCTGCACGTCGATTTTTCCGAATTGACGATTCCGCAGGCAGTCGAAAAAACGAAAATCCGGCTCGCCTCGATTAACGGCGAAAGTCTGAACATCGCCGGCGCGCGAGCGTCCGAAGACGCGGAGATTTACAGGAAAACGAAAGCGTTTCTGCTGAAACTGATAAGCGAAAGCTAGAGCATTTAACATTTAACATTTAACATTTAACAGCTATCAGTTATCAGTTATCAGTTATCAGCTCCTAGTTCTCTTTCCTAATTTTTCGTGCAGCGCGGCTTCGGCGATGTTGGCAGTCCACCAGAACGCGCCTTTCGCGCCGAGGTGCTCGAACATCAGGCGAAAAACTTTCGGGTGAATCGCGGCGGTTTTTTGCAGGAGTTTGCGGAAATTGGCGAATGAAATCCGGTCCTGAAACATCTCGCGGCTAACGCTCGCGTCGAGTTGGCTCAAAGCCAGCATTACGGCGTTCATCGTTTCGTTGACCGCCGACGGCGGCTGGCTGGTTTTCGCCGGGCGCATAAATTCGGCGAGGCTCGCCATCTGCGCCACGCGCGGCTCGTAGGCGTTGATTTCCGACAGCGATTTTTCGTCCAGCGCGTCCGCCTGCAAAGCCGTCTCGGTCAGGCGCGTCAGCTTGCGCAGATTGCGCACGTGCGAGCCGAAGCCGCAAAACGTCAGCGGGCTGGACAATCCGGCGGCGTCGCCGACCAGCAGAATTCGCGCGAACGCCGTTTTTTTGACGTTGTTCCAGCCGTGATGATGAACGCTCGGAATATAGCCGAAAACCGGCTTGACAACCTTCCAGCCGCCCGTTTTCGCTTTATAGCGCGGCAGCTTTTCAAAATATTCTTCAAACAGGCGAAACAGCGATTTGTCGGTTTTCGATTCGACCGCATCGTAAAAGAAAAGATACGTCGTGTATTCGTTTTTGCGCGGATTTCCGGCAAAGCCTTCCCACATCAACTGGCGACCCGCGGAGATGTCTTCGGTCGAAACCAGAATCTCGCCGACCGAAAAATCTACCTCGTCCGGCTCGCTTCCCTTCCGGAAGCCTCGGGCGAGCGTGCCGACCGTCGGGCAGACGTGCGTGATTGATTTTCCCGCGTTCAACTGCCGGGAAACGGGCGAGTTCGTGCCGGTCGCGTCGACGAAAAGGGGCGCGGAAAAAAGCCTTCGCCTGCCGGTCTTCGCGTCCTCGCATTCGACCAGAACTTTTTCCTTCCGCACGTAGGCGTGGACGAAGCGCAGGTTGTTGATGATTTTCGATTCGGTTTTTCTGAGCTTTTTGACGGCTAAGTCGAGCAATTTGTCGGCTTCGAGCGCGACGTCCAGCACGTTTTCCATAAAAAGCGGCGGCGCTTTTATTTTGGAATTCGCCTCGTAGAATTTTACAAAGCCCGTCCGGTAGCGATTGACGACCGCCTTTTCGATTTCTTCGGGCGTAAAAAGTCCGGCTGCGGTAAATTCCCGCAATTCTTCGTCCGAGATGTTCCAGTCGCGGTGCGTTTTGCCGACCGTGTGCGCGTCGAAAACCAGAACCTTTCGATTGTGCGCGCAAGCCATCACCGCCGCGTGGAGCAGCCCGAGCGTTCCGCCGGCGTAGACGATGTCGAATTCGCCCTCGGTTTTTAAATCCTTCGGCGCGTCGCCGGTCGAAAAAACTTCGCCGTCCGGCGTGCCGTTGCGACGCGTAGCGTTCCAGCGCCGCTCGATTTCCCAGATTCTTTCGAGCCACGCTTCGCGATTTGCCAGGTGCGCGAGGTTTTCGACCAGCAGAGGAAATTGGCGGCGGATTTCAGTGAGATTGAATTGTTCTTCCCGATTGCTCATTGGTTTATAGAGTGAGCAGTGAGCGGTAAGC